>CAZEMW010000869.1:0-1501 GCA_964513105.1 uncultured Fibrobacterota bacterium | reverse complement strand
ACACGGAATAGATCCGATTATTGTCGATTTCAGTCGCAGAAGCGAGGTAGTGAATCAGATAAACTCATGGGTATCCGAGACGACTTCCGGTAAAATTGTGCAAATTTTTGACCAATCGTCGTTACCCGACCCGACGAGGATGGTTCTCGTGAACACGGTAAATTTCAGGGGCAAATGGTTGAACGCGTTCAAAACCCACCACGCCGACTCCATGAACTTTTATCCCTCCCGGGAAGACACTATCCGAGTCGCTGCAATGCAGCAAATCGAGGAGTATGAGTACTGGGCAAATGACAGCCTTTCCATGGTGCGGATACCCATGAAAGGCAACCATCTGAATATGCTCATCATTCTCCCCGAAGAAGTCGATGGATTGGCGGATTTCGAGAAGGATCTGAGTCTTGAGGCACTTCGTTCATGGGAGAAGAAGCTCGTAAAGACTGAGGTTTCGGTACTGCTGCCAAAATTCTCCGTGACCACCGATACTTCCGTGAAGAACTGCCTGAAAAGGTTGGGCATAGCTAAGGTCTTTGATTTCAACAAAGCAGATCTGTCCGGAATAACCGGACGCAAGGATTCCTTGTTCATTTATGACATCCGGCATGCGGCATCCATTACCGTCGATGAAGAAGGAGTCGAAGCGGTGGCTGCGACCGGTGTTGTGGCAGGAATCGGACATTGTCCGCCTTTTTTCAGTGCCAATCATCCATTCTTTTTCCTGATAGAGGAAGCAAGTACGAAAACGATTGTATTCATTGGACGATTTGTGGGGCTTCCTGATTAGGTCAAATGGAAGACTCCGCACCTGAGACTGAAGCCGTACGCACCAACACAGAGTAGGTTACGATTTTCATGCGGCATTTAGCCGTCGCTTCTGAAGGAGCGATCATATCTTTTGAAGCCCAAATACCGTGGTTTATTACTCATCAAAAAAGGAGAAAATGACAAATGTTCATCATATTCAACCTGGCATTCCTGCTGTGGGTTCTGATATCATCGACAATCGCGCTGATCATACAACCTCTTTGGTCGGCACAGTCATTTGAAGACGTTTTCATGAGCCTGTTTATGCTGATTGGGGTTCCGTTTGGGGCTTTTATGGAACTCACCAAGTTCAAACCGCGGCTCTTCTTCATCCCGAGCTGGATGATTGCCCTCGCTATTCTGTGTTTTCTAGCCTGGGAGGCCCCGGCTTGGATAAGGACGATATCATTCCTGGGCATATTCGCGACGATCCAAATCAGCATTGCGGTAATAAGGCCGGGTCTCCAGGGAAAACTCAGGATAGGCAATTACTCTCTTCAATAGTCCGGATAATAAAGATGTATTTCTGCGATTACAAGATACGACCAACTATGGAGGGACCATGCTCAGAGCACCGGCAGATAAGTCAATTAGAGCATGCATTTGAAAACGCGAGGCACGCGTTCGTGACGTACTGGGATGGTTTCCAACTGGCGGATTGATGACGACCCACCGGGATCAAGCCCGAGCGAGTCTG
>CAZEMW010000868.1:0-1510 GCA_964513105.1 uncultured Fibrobacterota bacterium | reverse complement strand
TTTGGGATTGAAATGCTGGTTTTACTCCATCGGGGAGGTAGAAGAGGAACCACAGAGAGCACGGAGGACACTGAGATGAGAAAATTTTGATTTCTGGTTTGCTACCGCACGAAGTGCGGTAGCAAACCCAATATTTTCTCTGTGATCTCTGTGCGCTCTGTGGTTAATCCTCCATACCACCACCCCCAATCAAAGAATGAACCTCTTGATCCCGCTCTTAAGCATTCTGACGTTAAAATTGATCAGCAATCCCAAACTGACGTTTGAGAGCCTCATGTATGTGAGGATTTGTGCTTCATGGATATTTGTAACTGTGTCCACAGCTTTCAACTCAAGGAGCACCTGGTTTTGCACGAGCATGTCTATACGGTAACCGCAATCGAGCTGCACTCCCTTATATATAACCGGTACCGGTTTCTGCAGTTCGACTTGTATGTTCCGCATATGGAGTTCCCGAGCCAGACACTTCTCATAGGCCGACTCCAGAAGTCCCGGGCCCAGTTCCCGGTGTACTTCAATGGCTGCGCCAATGATGATTTCTGTAAGTTCGTTTGATTGCATGTTGAGTGACTCCAATAGGGGGAAAAGGAACCACAGAGTGCACAAAGTGAAAATCTTGGTTTTCTCTTGTTGTCTGTTGAAATTTGGATCTAACCCTCCGGTTTGGACTCCACGGGGGAGGAAATGGAACCACAGAGGACACGGAGGACACCGAGATAAATATTTATTTTTCGGTTTGCGACCGCACGAAGTGCGGAAGCAAACCCAATTCTTTCTCTGTGATCTCTGTGCGCTCTGTGGTTAATCCTCCATACCGCACGTAGTGCGAAGGCAAACCCAAATCCTTCCTCTGTGATCTCTGTGGTTGATCCCTCAAACCACCGCCCCAATAACACCCTCTGCACAGATCTCCGGAATCAGCTTCCCCTCCGCATAATATCCCAGTTTATGCTTCGGTTTGCTCACCCCGTGGAAATCGGATCCGCCGGTTATAAGAAGGCCGTGTTTTTCGGCAACCTCCCGGTAGCCGTCGATCGGGTCGGGGCCGGTGTAGGGGGTGTAGGCTTCGAGACCCTTGAGGCCGTGGGGTATCAGTCTTTGTACGAATTCGCCCAATTCACCGTTTTCAATTTTTAACTGACTCGGATGGGCCAGGACTACCGTTGCTCCGGCGTCCCGCAGAAGCGCAACTGCGTCTTCGGGCTCCAGACGGTAGCGATCCACATAAGCCGCGGCCCCCTTGGCCAAGTACTTATCGAACGCCTCCTGGACCGTGTCTACATAGCCTTTGTCGTGCATTATTCGGGCCATGTGCGGCCGCCCGACAACATCACCGCCCGCCAGCGCTTTGGCTTCATCGAGCGTGATATCGATTCCCAGTTTATTCAGCTTTGCGATAATCTGCTCATTTCGCCCACCACGACTCCCCCGGATCTCCAGAAGGACCTCTTCGAGCGGCTTATACTCGGTACGAACCCCATAGCCCAGGATATGGCAATTGCCTTTTGGC
>CAZEMW010000867.1:0-1516 GCA_964513105.1 uncultured Fibrobacterota bacterium | reverse complement strand
GGTGAGCACGACCGACCTGCGTGTGAACGGCGCGGTACGCGTTGCATTCCACAACCGGGGAGCCGCAACCGCCGCTCACCAGTTTGCCGTGGTGCTCTTCGAGGATATTGACGGTGACTATGTATACGATCGCGGTATCGACAATCGACTGGGGCGTGCACTGGTGGACTCATTGCCGGCAAAGGAGATCCGGGTACACGAAATAGAGATCGACGGTACCATCGCCTATCCAGAACGGGTGCTGTTTGCGGTAGTTGATGCGGATATGTGGGTTCAGGAGGAGAACGAACTGAACAATGCAATGCGGACTCCTACGATATGTGAGACCTGGGAACCGGTTGAACATGTTATCGACAAGTTTGCGCATCGGGATTCGACATGGCGGGACGTGGTTCCGCTAGGAGAAAATGCCCTCACCGCCCGTTGGTTGGATACGGATTCCTCGGGTAGGGTGAACGACAGTGACGCGGTGTGCCTCATCTGGACTGATGGCGCTCAGGTATGGGCAATGGACACCGAATCAGGTGATACCATCCTGGGGCCCATCCAGATAAATGGCCTCAGCGATACCCGATTGAATGTGATAGATTTAGAAGATGATGGTATGCCCGAGCTGCTGTGTGGCTCACGGATTTACGATTCCAAGGGTACAATGCTGTGGGATGGGGCGGATACCACGAATGCGATTCCCGATCACGACTGGGATTTCGACGGTGATGGTATTGTTGACTCAATAGTTTTTGAGCATGGCTGCGTCTCAATCTGGAACCCGGCGGACAGCCTGCTTCTGTACGTCTCGCCGTGGAATGTCTGGCCCGATCCGGTGGACGAAGTGACAACAGATGCTCTGGCTCGGATTGTACCGGCTGAACGGAAGTGTTATGATGCAAGCGTTTCATGGCCAAGAATCTCGGAGAATGTAGCCGACAGTTCAGTGACCCTTACCGTGCGCATTGCGAATGCTGCTTCAGAGCCGCTACCCGGAACAGTTGTGGTTACGTGCCACTCTGAACACGAAGGCTGGGAAGAAATCTCACGTGTAACTGTAGACAAGATTCTTTACTATGATGAATATGAGGATGTTTCATTTGTCCTCGAATTTGGTGCTGAAATAAGCAGTATACGGTGTGAAGTTCGAATACCCGGCGTACACGATTTGAACAAAACTAACAATGCTGTGAAAACCACAGTAAACAGCAGGTAACAAAGTATGAACTATGTGTCGAGACTTATGGTTGCGCTAGCGATATGGCCAAGTTTTTGGGGAACTGCTCAGGCCGCCGACAGCGTAATGCAGATTACCTGCCTCTGCGATGTGAGGACGTGGGATAACACGCCAATCGAGGGAGCTCAAGGAACTCTCCTTGTCGCCGGGGTACATGCTGTCTCTAACGAGCTTGGTCATCTTGACTTTGTAGTAGATGTTGCCGGTGTCACAGGGCTAAGGGCAAACAGCCATTTTACTGACTACGATTGGAATGGTGCGGAATACCTCCTGAATGGAAGAACCCTTCCC
>CAZEMW010000866.1:0-1522 GCA_964513105.1 uncultured Fibrobacterota bacterium | reverse complement strand
CGATAGTCCTCGGCGTTACCGGTCTGTGAGCCGACTACCGCGGTTTCCATTCCTATCGATCTCAATGACTTCACCAGAGAGAATGCCTTAAAGGCACCCCCAACATAAACCGCAGCCTTTTTTCCTGAGAGATCTTTACGGCACATTTCCAGTACCGGCATTATGTTCCCCACTTCGCTCTTAACAACCTCCCGAGCGTTATGCTGAATATCCGCATCACCAAAAAAGTCGGCCACATCATAAAGGGCACGGGCGGTATCCTCTATTCCGAAGTAGGAAACACGAATGTAAGGTGTACCGTATTTTTCTTTCATGTCCCGGGCCAGGTGGAGCATCGAACCACTGCATTGCACGACATTCAATGCGGCTTTATGCGCTTTCCTGATGTCGTCAACACGGCCGTCGCCCGTCACGGTAGCGACGACTTCAATGCCCATTTTCTTGTAGTAATCCTTTATTATCCAGGTCTCGCCGGCAATGTTGAAATCACCGAGAATGTTGATGCTTGCCGGTGGGACCTCGGACTCTTCATCGGTCCCGACAAGTGCACCGAGCGCATCGCAGGCCGCTTTGTAACCATCCTTCTTGGTTCCTTTGAACCCTTCGGAATGAACGGGAATGACTGAGATGCCGGTTTCTCGGGCAACCTTGCGGCATACCGCCTGAACATCGTCACCGATAATTCCGACAATGCAGGTTGAGTACACAAATGCAGCTTTGGGCCTGTGCTGCTCAATGAGGTGTTTCAATGATGCATACAGCTTTTTTTCGCCGCCGTGAATTACGTCGGTCTCCTGGAGATCGGTGCTGAAACTCATTCGGTGCAGACTGCGCCCCGAAGACAACGCGCCACGTATGTCCCACGTGTACGCCGCACATCCAATGGGTCCATGTATCAGATGAAGGGCGTCCGCCACCGGATAGAGCACCACGCGTGAACCGCAAAACACACAGGCACGCTGCGATACACTTCCCGCCACCGACTTCTTTTCGCAATCAAGACTGAAGGTTCCGGCACCGTTGTATACCTGTTTCCGGCGTTGCTCGAGTACTTCATGGTCCATCATACCACACCTCTTCTCATTCGTATTCCGCTAGCCATCACCCTGCTCGTGCGCGTAGTCGCAATCGATCTCTCTCACCTGGGCCCGAACCACTCACGAACGTCGTCCGGAAAACCCACGTCTTTAGAATTTACAGGTGTATCGGATGAAGGGTAAAAGACGTGACTCCGGGGGTGGAGAGCCGACCGAAGGCGTATTTTCTCGGTTGAGCTTCGTGGTCTCTCCAACCCGGGGAGTACACGTAAGGAAGATCAAAGATCAGACTTCGACATTTCGGCTCCGCTCACTTCGGCACCTCGGCTTCGCTCGGTACAGCGCTCCGCTCAGTACATCCCCATGCAGCGCTCCGCTCAGTCACCGAAGGTTCTAAGGTTAAGCAGAGCTTTTGTGCGGTCCGGCTATCGGTTGACTAAGTGATTGCCTGACCGGTGGTTACTACATCACCAGCTCGAAGCTTT
>CAZEMW010000865.1:0-1530 GCA_964513105.1 uncultured Fibrobacterota bacterium | reverse complement strand
ATCCCGATAGCCTGTGCGGCCTGATCGTCGTCCAGTCCGAATTGCCGCCGTATGTCTTCCCGGAATTGTGCGGTAGAGATATTTGCCTCGCCTGTTTGCCTTCCTCGAAGGGTCGCATAGCTCAGGGAGCCGGGTAACCCTCGAGTAAGCTCTTTTGCCTGTCTTTCATTCATTCGACTCGCCAAATGGCCGAGAACAGCCTTTATCAGGGAATCCGCGGTCTGGGTATCCGGTATAAATGAAAGAGATTGTACTTTCAGCCGAAGTTCGGTGATCTGCATAACACTTCCTCTCCCGGGAACACCCCGTCGCATGACTGGTTTGATAATCAGACCAAAGCTATCGAGCCGGTGCACTGGGTTCGGATACTTCCCGGAGCGCTTCACCGGAAAGACCTTCTCCGGCATACACCGCCAGGTCTCCCAGCGAAACAACACCGGTCGCACGACCGTTAGTATCCTGAACAATCAGTCTGCGAACCTTGTACTCTTCCATAATGCGCGCCGCCTGCTCGATCGAATCATCGGCCTTGCATGAAACGATGTTTCTCGTCATAGCCTCTTTTATCCGGGTTTGCGAAGGACTACGATCAAGGGCTATTGCCCGTACTATGATGTCGCGGTCGGTCAGCATCCCCACTATCGTTCCGTTTTCCATAACCGGAACCACACCGACATTGAGTTCCTTCATCTTTTTCGAAGCCGTGAGAAGTGAATCAGTGGATTCACAGGCCTCGAGTCCGCTGGTCATTATATCCTGTACTTGCATGATATCCTCCTGTATGTGCCTGTGATTATGCCTGTTGCCCCGCATACCGGGCAACAAAGAAGAGTGCAAATGTCGTACCGGTTACCGGTGTTCTTTCGACCAAAACACCGCGCTCGGAAACGGGACGAACCCCTCTTGCGGACTGTGTTACGGACGGCATTTTTCACGGTTTGTCAAACCGACACCGACCCTCAGTTTTTTGCTCAGGATTCTTTGAGGGGCGTTTTATATTCTATATTCCGTTTCACGGGTACGTTTCACGCCGATAAAAAAAGGAGGATGTATGTCTACACGAGTGTATTGGATTCTGGAACTGGAAATTCTTGAAGGGAAACTTGACTCTTTTAAGTCACTTGTTGCTGAGATGTGCACTGCCACTCAGAGCCGGGAAGAAGGGACCTTGGGATATGAATTCCACTTTTCGGCCGATAATAGGTTCTGTCACGTTTTCGAGCTGTTCGCCGGTTCCGATGCGGCATTGGCGCACTGCAAGTCTTTTGGTGAGAACTTTGCCGACCGGTTCATTCAAATGGTAAAACCAGTTCGGTTGGACGTATATGGAATGCCGGATGAAAGAGTCTGTGAGGCTCTGGCGGCCTTTTCTCCTACCTATTATGCCCGAGAGAACGGCTTTTTTCGGTAGGCGTGTGACGGCGTCGGGACGACTGAATAGCGTAGATCGTCCCGGTGCGATCCGGAAACAACTCTCTAGTAGAGCGTTTCCGAAGTAACGTTACTGAATCGGTGAGCGATCAGTGGGGC
>CAZEMW010000864.1:0-1533 GCA_964513105.1 uncultured Fibrobacterota bacterium | reverse complement strand
GTATGATATAGTAGTGCCCGAGAATGGAATTGTCAATATGTTCGATGAGGGTGTATTGAGAAACAGTCACCGGTGATCGAATGATTGTTCGATCACCGGTACTCTACTCGGTGATCCTCAGAAAAGGCGCTTTTCAGTGTAGTGATCACCGTTTTCATAGACGACCTTCTCAATTTTGGTCGGTGCGGCAAATCGCAGGATCATTTTGATCTCATGCTCCTGGTCCAGAAGCTCTTTATCGATTTTCGAGCTCTTGAGTGCTTTGTACTTCTTGCCGTTGGTCCCAACGACGTAGAAATCACCCGCACTGAGGCGAAGTGGATTCCAGGAGTAGTTATACATATTCACGTTCATTACAGTCTGGTTGCCGATCTTTTTGACGGCAGGTACCGCCAGCAAGATGGAATACTTGTTTATTTCGTCGTAGATGGTTGTGTCCGGCTTATCCATCACGACGGCTTCATAGGCAGAGTAATTTGCGGCATTCTTGGAATACACGTCGCTTAGGAGCTTGTCTATTTCTTCGTTTTCTTTATCATAGTATTTCGCCAGTTTTAGTCGATATTCGGCACGGATCAGAGGTTCCACATCATCCTGGTCCTTGGCATACTGCTCCATTTCCATCTGAGCTATCTCGAAATTCTCTTTGGCGAGATTTCCGATCAAGGTTTCCTTTTTCTCGAGGATCGGCTCACTGTTTACCGCGACTTCGGCCGCACGATCCAGGATCTCAAGTCCTTCGTAAATACGCTGATTCGTGAAATTGGAATCGGCAAGGGTAATGAGGAACTGGGCGTATTGTTTTCTTTGTTCGGCACTCACTTCGTTGGTGAGCAAAGAATCGATATCGGCCATAAACAGCGGAAGGTGATCCATTTCGGAGCTTCCCTGCACCAGAACCATGTTTGCACGATTGACCGTCAATTCAATGAAGCGATTTCGAAGCTGGTTACCGATCTTGTTGGGATTCTCTTTGACAGCCTTGTAGTAGTACATGTAGGCTTCTTTCTCAAGCCGCCGTTTTTCATCGCCCTGAGCATCGGCCGCCGCCTTGTAGGCTTCGTTACCCCTGGCTTCGTAACCGGGGGAACACGACTGCAGGTTTATCAAAGCGATTAAGCATAGGGCTGCTCCGAGAACGCGAACCATTTTTTCCTCCTTGGACCAAAGCGGCAAACAAGAATTTGCAGACAAATTTGCGACATTGTCGCGGTCTTAACCCAAATCTCCCAGCCGACTCACGGCATTCTGCGTAAGCTGTTGCTCGCTCTCGACTTCGAAACCTGGTTTAAGCCGGGTTATCCCGGTATTTATTACGGTTTCAGGAACTGTGCCTCGTTCCGCCGGAGAATCTCCCGGCCGGAAGGGCGGCATTCTCCTATCGCCGGAAACTCCGACGACAATCGACGGGGTCGACCGATGTCGCAGACCCCCGAATTGAGATCACCCGAGCCTGGAAAGAATCATAGCGTGTAAGAGGTGTTTTACCCCCGAAGAAGTCAATAGCATTCTTAAACTAAACGATCATAACCG
>CAZEMW010000863.1:0-1534 GCA_964513105.1 uncultured Fibrobacterota bacterium | reverse complement strand
GAGCCGATCTCAGTATTTTGGTCTCCGTGGGTGAAGACAAGGTTATCAATATGCCCACGACCAATCTTCTCCGCTATGCCGACAAATTCGTGGGTCCCCATATCGCTGAGAATTATCCCGGACTGATTCCTCTGGAAATCTGGCTGGACGACGGCTACTTTCCCAAGCCGCAGCCTGCCGAACGAACCAGTATGCCCGTGCATAATCATCCCGATACCTCGTATGTGAAGCGACACTTCAACGAGCCGCTGGGACGATATGAAACGTACTACATTGTTGAGGCCTACCAGGGAGCAAATACCTGGATGGGATTCAAAGAAGACGCGGATCTCGAGCTCTGGGAAGAAAAGTGCCGGGAATCCGAGCGTACCGGCAAACCGATTGCCGACTGGAAAGATTTCATCGCAAACTGGGATACTAATGTTGGTGATCTCTTTCTGATACCCCCGGGAACGACGCACTGTCACGGGGGGAATCAAATGGTTCTGGAAATGGATACCTGTCCCAGTGTTGCCGGTGCGGAGTACTCATTCTTTTCTTACGATTTCTGCAGGCCCACCTGGAACGACACGGAAAAGAAAATGAACGGTAAACCGATGAAAATGCATCTCGAGCATAACTTTGACAACAATCGGTACTGCCGTGAGGACTGGGTTCAGAGGAATCATCGAGCTCGACCCAAGGTAATGAAGTGGACCAAGGAATACTGGATTGACCAGTTTTCCACCTACGGTCCGATGCCCTTTCATATTGAACGAATACATTTTACGAAAAGGGGAGAATACTCCACGGACGGCAAGTTTATTCATGCCGCGACGCTGACGGTGGGAAAAAACGTGACAATACGCTCCCTATCGGATCCCGATAAGCAAACGAACATCGACCTTTTCCAGACTACCATCATCCCTGCCGGTTTCGGTGAGTATGAAATCGTCAATTCCGGCACCGACGGAGGAGCGTGCACCGTCACGTTGTGGCGCTGGAAAGAAGGATGATACTATCGGCCTTTTGTGAGAGGGTTACAAGGGTCCGCTAGTGCGGACCTTTCGTACATAGTGCCTGTCCGAAAACTCCCGTTCATCGAGTCCCGAATTAACTTCGGGAAGATGAACCCCCCGATTCCGGCCGAAAACGGGCACCTTCCCGATTGAAATCGGGACTCGGCGTCCGTTTTCGAGGGTTTTCGGACAGACACTACATATATATCGGTCTGACTCGAGCGAGATACTCGCATACATCGCATCACCATAAAAGAAGACTATCGAAGCGAACACCACCACGAGACCGCGCATGATGTGTGGACGAAGATGATGAAAGGCGTGTGAAATGTGCTTGAATGTGGAAGTGAAAGAGGTTACGGGAACGCCGTTCTACCGTGAAGAGAGAGGAGAGCTGCAACAACTTGTTCGCCTGAGACTTCATTGCAGCAGGCCCATCGAGGGCCTGTCCGTTGAAACACGCTCTCAATACGGTGCCGTATGTACGAAAGGACTTAGGTGTTCCGAAGGGGAGGGAGTTTATGAGATCTATGCCT
>CAZEMW010000862.1:0-1535 GCA_964513105.1 uncultured Fibrobacterota bacterium | reverse complement strand
GTTATGGATGATCTTGGTTTGGACCTTTCCTACAAGCCGCCGGAGATTGTAGCCGTCAAGAAGTGAGGTCGAATGCCTGGAAACCTGCCACGTACACCGGTACGTGGGATTGCTCCCTTCGCGCCGATATTCGGAGTAGACTTATAATAGCAAGTAAAGGATCTGTGGTACATAGACTGGGAGTCGATAGGTATGGAAATGTTTTTCCTTACGAAAGAAACGGTCATTGTGATGGTTTTTTCGCTACTTTTCGCAGCGTGCGAAGAGATTCCCGTGGATTATTCGTACGGCATCGTCGATCCGGAAACTCCCCACTCCCAGGGACCTCCGGCGGGTAACCCCCACGGCAATGCTGCAATTCCTCCGGAAGCGACTCTCGAAGATGTTTCATCACCGGATCACATTGTCGGCACCGGTACTGCGGAAAGCTGCACGCCGGAAGCTTTTATCGAGGCGGTCGCAAAGGGGGGGAGCATTTGCTTTGACTGTGGACCGGACACCGTCGTGATTAAGCTTGATCGTCCGGCGAAAATCCGAAACGATGCCACTCCGGCCGATATCGTCATAGACGGCGGTGGAAAGGTGGTGCTCAGCGGGGGCGGGGTCTCTCGGATTCTCTACATGAACACCTGTGACAAGAATCAGAAATGGACCACCAGTCATTGCCAGAATCAGAATCATCCGCGGCTTACCGTCCAGAACCTGACATTTATCGATGGAAATTCGTTCCTCGAATCCAAGCCCGGGGGCGGTGCAATTTTCGTTCGGGGAGGAAGATTCAAAGCGGTGAATTGCCGGTTTTTCCACAATGTGTGCGAGAGCGAAGGCCCGGATCTCGGCGGTGGGGCAATTCGGGTTCTCAGCCAGTATCAGAACCTGCCGGTATACATAGTGAACTGCACGTTCGGCGGAGGCAAAGAATTCGGCAACATTGGCTCCAATGGAGGAGCCCTCAGTAGCATCGGCGTTTCATGGACAATCCTGAACTGTCTGTTCACTCATAATCGAGCGGTGGGAAATGGTGGAAACCCCGCAAAGGAAGGGACTCCCGGCGGCGGGAGCGGCGGAGCGATCTACAACGATGGAAACAAAATGACACTCTCGATCAATGGTTCGAGGTTTGAGCACAACGAAATCAACGCATACGGCGCCGCGATTTTCTTTGTCACAAACAACCACACCGGCAACATTCGCCTCGAAAACACAACCATCCGCAACAACATTGATCACGAAGGGCACGGATGGCACACGCTGCCGGGGATCGCTATGCACGCGGATACTCGATGCGATACGGTAAATTGTATCCTGGAGAACTGATCTGCGTTGAACTCGTCGGTGGTTGTGCACACGGATACTCAGGTACGAAGGAAACAAAACACTCCCAAGGTGCCGCAGATTTTTCTTCCCAGGGTAGAACCGGAACCTGGAGGGATAATTCCAACTTCCTGCTATCAGCGGAAACGGAACTACCGAAGGTCATTATCTGTTGAGAAAGAAAAAAGCAGGAAGGCAGATTATGGAGCCGGGAATCAGAC
>CAZEMW010000861.1:0-1535 GCA_964513105.1 uncultured Fibrobacterota bacterium | reverse complement strand
GTCTTCAGGATAGAAAATTCTTCTGGTGAAAAAAATCGTATCGCTGATTTCTCGGGCATTCTGGTCAACGATAGTACCTTCGATTGAGCCGCTGAATAGCGGCACACGGTAAGCATGTTGGGCTTCCGCCAGGGTGAAAACAAGAATCATGAAAAGAGCCAGGTACGCTTTGTCGCATTTCATTGGTGAAGGCCCATAGTTCCAAGTATTCCCCTAAATTGCCCAAAGAGGACGATTTGTAAGATAGGAGCGCGCCTGTAGTCCTCTGGCCCGCCCTATGGGGCTTTTGTGATTATCCAGCTCGACCTTAGTGTTTACCTCACCAAGTTTCATCACAGGGTTAACCGTTGGTATCCTGTCATGTGCCCTGAGGCCCACAGGCTCCAGTTTGTTACCTTACTAACTTACATCATGGGCATCCCGTACCACTAGAGGCAATACAATACCTTTTTGGCTGAAGGGTGAGTGCGTATACGGATATTTTCCGGGTCAATTTCAAAGTGCGAAACTAGGGGACTCTGGAAATACAGGATGAACGGTTCGGACCCGATTACGATTGGCTGCTTAACGGCCGGAAGCGTGAAGATTCCTGGCCCTGTCCAAGGGTGGTCTGCCCAAACCCGGGAAAAGAACAGGGTGATTTTCTGTGGATGCCGCCCAATAGCCTTGTGGTCGACCAGAAAATTGCAGATCTCTTGAATCAAGACACGTACTTCGATGCCGAATTTCTTCCCTTGGACTTCGACGGGCAAACACTCTACGCCTTGAATTTCCTTGCCTGCACCCCCTGTCTCGACCTCAATGATTCTAAAGTAAAGCGTGATCCGGAGACCGGCGAGGTGACTGAGATCATCGAGCACGCTTTCATCCCACATAGACTGCTCTACTGGACGGTCTTCAAAATCCCCGAGCGTAATGGACTGGATATCTACTGCTACAACGGTCTGCGGGACAGGGGAGAGCATTTTTATAACTGCGTAAGGAAGAACAAGCTTACCGGGTTGCGGTTTGAGAAGGTGTGGGAGTTCCCCAGCTTTATGGTTGAGGGATAGTTTTTCCTCTCGTACTCAGCGCCCACTCGGGCGCGGTACTCAGACCGCGCAGCGGTCGGTACTCGTACTCGTGAATCGAATCCTTCCGGCGTAAGCAGCACTGTTTTGATTATCGGCACATCCCGTATCCGCGGAAAATATCCCCAAGCCCGATAGGACCGAAATCTCTGTAGGAACGAGATAAACAATAAACATTGAGCCCCGTTGGGGCGGCATGCGGTTTTTGCGCTTCGCGGAAGTGACCTCATCCCCTCGGTCCCCTTCTCCGCCCGGAGAAGGGGAAGCGGTTCTTCTTGAGCGACCGTTCAGCGCCGCCGCCGGAGAGCCGAACCATTTGGGATTTGGGATTTCGGAATTCGGATTGGTTTTTCCCGAAGGGCGTATTCAATCCGCAATCTGCATTCCCCAATCCGAGATTGATTCGCCCCGGGGACGTTTCGGGTCTGCAATACGATTCGTGTTTGGGGATTATGTTGCGGAACG
>CAZEMW010000860.1:0-1540 GCA_964513105.1 uncultured Fibrobacterota bacterium | reverse complement strand
CGTGAGGCCGGTCTGGATGTGGTTGATCTTTTCGGGCCGTATGCCGAAGCACGCAAGAATGATGAGGAAGCCGGAGACAAACTGTATCTGGCAACCGACACTCACTGGAAGGCTCGTGGGTTAAAGATTGCGGCGGAAGAAGTCGCGAAGCGTATCCGGCAATATCCCTGGTTCGAGGAAGGCGACACGGAGTACAAAGTCAAGGAACTCAAGGTGATGCGCGACGGCGACGTAGGGACCATGAGTCAGCTCCCGGATTTTGTGGTGCGTGACCTGGGAATGGGTTTTCCCCTTGAGGAAACGATGTGCTATCAGGTCCATCAGGTGGTACGCGACGGAGAAGGCAACGTAAAGTACGAACGTCCGTACAAAGACGACTATTCCAGCGATACAAAAATCATGCTTCTTGGTGACAGCTTCTCACGAATCTACCAGACCGACGAGCCGAGAAGTGCGGGGTGGATAAGCCATCTTGCACTTCATCTAAAACAGCCGCTATCCACAATTGTGAATGACGGCGGTGCGTCGACACTGGTACGTGAAACGCTGGACCGGAAAATTGACGAAGCCAAGCGGAAGGGAAGACCGACCCTTTTGGACGGAAAGAAACTGGTGGTATGGGAATTTATCGAACGTGATTTTCGTTTTGGTGCCGAAGGGTGGAAGCACATCGATTTGTAACGGCACGATATAGATATAATATAATAGACAGATAGAGAAGCTAAATGTCAAGGAGTTGGATACCCATGAGTAGAATAGCGCTTTCGGTCCTCATCTCGGCCGTATTTACGATCGGTTTATTCGCTAGACCGTATGAAAATCTCGTTCCGGACTTTGATCGCCGGGAGTCGAATGCAATGGTTCGAAAAGTATTCGAACCAACCCGGGCGAATCTGGACTATGCGGCGTACAACGCCAATCCGGTCTGGTATGATCGTCAGAAAGTGCGCCCCAAGCCCAAGGAAAAGGCGCGCAAACTGGAAGAGATCACTTTTGAAGGAAAAATTTCGAACCCTGCAAATAGCCTTGAGGAAACTCCTCTGACCAAAGAGGAACGGGAGAATCCGCTGGCCTGGGAACCGCTGTATCGTGCCTTGTGGGATGTGGTAAAGGATCAGGGTATCCAGACTCTGGCCGGTAAGATTAACGGATACAAATGGGGTGATGTACGTACCTATCAGCCGTACCAGCGACTCGTGGCAGTGTATCTGCACGGCGAGGGAGCGGATACGGAATTGTGGGGACGTATCGAGTTCAGTCCCTGGGCCAAAAACGTCCGTCGGGCGGTTACCGATGAAAACAAAGACGGATACCGGGAAATGTATGCAAAGATTGATCTGAGCCATATCCCCGAGGAAGCGCAGCAGAAGGCCTTTGAGTGGATTCGTTCCGACTACATGAGCCGAAAACTGAATCGTCAGGAAGTCATCGACTGGATCACCGCTCTTGCTTCATACTGGTATCCTACCAAGAATACCGACATTCTGGAGAATGAAGGCTCCTGGCCCGACGATCAGACCGAGGAAAAAGTGGTCAAAAC
>CAZEMW010000859.1:0-1540 GCA_964513105.1 uncultured Fibrobacterota bacterium | reverse complement strand
GTTTTCCAACATTGACCGTTTAACCGCCTCATCCAGGACCTCGGAGGTGAGATGCCCGTTTCGGAGAAGTATCTGACCTAGTTTTTGTGTCATGTTGTAATACTGCAATCGTGAGGAAGCCCTCACCTTGGATGAATCAATGCACCCAACGCACTGAGAAAGAATCAGATATACAATATAGTATCAAAGCAGGTTCATTCTCGTGAGGGAATTGTTGGATTTATGTTACGGCAACATTAGTGTCCCGACGGACCCCCGGCGACCCGCTCTTCCCGGCGCTCGAATGCCCCGACTGCGTTGCTCATTCGTTGAATCCGTACAGTGACTCGACAAAATATACTTACCTCAGCATTCGTCCACACGAGACGACTACACGATTCAGGAGTACGGATGGAATGCGATTCTAGTGTGGAGTTTTGCAGAGAGGGACGGATTCAGCCTGAAACGCCGTGTGATGCATTCGTAGCTCAGGTTGGACGGTTTTGTCTGTATTGGAAACATTGCTTTCGACTATAGAACTCGGTTTGGAATGAAAAAGGCGAATCCCCACCACAGGGATTCGCCTCGACAGCATTTTCTATGAATGGCTGACTAGTTGCGCAGGACCATTGAAGTAGCACCTACTTTTTTGCCGTCCACCAGTATGTCGACGACGTAGTAGCCTGCTGATAGTCCGGAGGCCTTCAGGTCAAATCCTCGTTTGACTTCATTGAAGGTCAATGACGAACGACGTCCCGACACGTTGTAGGCAAAGGCCGAGATTTCACCGCCGTGTTCACTTGGAACAATGACGGTAGTTCCAAAAACCTTTATTCCCGCGGCATTCATGAGAGCTCGAGTGTTACCATGGACACTTGCCGGGATCTCGCACTCCACACCACAATCGGGTTCGTCACCGGTTTCCGTTACTCCGAACAGAATTACCTGCTTGCTCGCATTGGACAGAGTTTTACCCGCGCGTTTCACCGTGACTTTCGGATTGAAAAACAACTGTGAACCCGGATCTTTATTGTAACAAAAAGTAACCGTATTAACAGGCGTCATCATGGTTCTGCCGTCGTTGAAGTTCCAGATGTACTCACCCTCAAGCTGAGTGCCGTCAAACTCGGTCATATTCTCCGCTTCGGCGGTAAGCGTTATGGGGACACACTTATCTATTCCGATATATCCCCAGCTAGACTTGGCGATTTCGCCTTGTCCCTGGATTGAAACGCCAACAATCGAAGCAATAGGAAGGCCGATATTCTTCTTTTCGCCAAACGCCGCGGCGGGTATAACTGAGAATTCGGTGTCACCCGGTTTTTTCCACTCAACTATACCGTCGCTGATCTGTCCCCAATCCCATTTAAAGAAAACAATTTTCTTGTATCCCGTGGTATTGAATGTCACCGCTGTCGTATCCGGTCGATTGAATCTCCAAACCGGATCATCAAAGTGGCTAATATTGATTCCCTCGAAATTGTTCGGTTCCATCGCCAATACGCCGTCTTCATTGGTATCCATAAACAAAGCAAGCGCATCATCCCCGTCGATGGTAAAC
>CAZEMW010000858.1:0-1545 GCA_964513105.1 uncultured Fibrobacterota bacterium | reverse complement strand
ATGAAGAATGCCATCGGTATGATTGGGGCTACAAGCCCAACAGTGATCATAAATCCATATTGCGACAACATCCGTCGCCGGTACCGAACCCATGGCTTGTCGATTTCGATTGATCCGGGCCAGTATCCGATTTCGGTCTGAAACCGCAGTTGGATGTGGGGGAATTTGGTTTGGGTATTTGAATGCATTTTCAATTCGGTTTTCGACTGGTTTTTCCACAGTCGAGGAAATTCATGCATTTCCTCTGTCGGGAATCTCCTCCGACGGGTAAATCATTTCAAGGTTACCAAACAATAGCGGTGGCTATACCTCTATCATCATGCAACTGGATTGTCCGTTCCCGGTTTCCCATGGGTGTATATTGACTATCCGGATCATTCCATCCGGCAGGACCTCAACGTTCCCAAATGCAGTGCCCGAATCACGTTCACCGTCGGCATTGATATGTTCATAGTGGAACGTAAACGTGCTCCCCTCGAGAAAACCAACCAGATCCCCCTTCTGTATCCCGTTCCCTTCGTACGTAGCCGTCACAAGATTGCTCTTCTGCCGAAATGTAAGAAATGTGCCGTCGTGCACTTTGGATCCAGTGCCTTCATTGACGTAAACTTCGAACCGTTTCCCATCCAGATTCGCAACCGGGTTACGTGCTCCGATTTTCAGACATTTCGCCATTCTGTAATAGTCCAGATGCGAATTGTTTTCCAGAGGGCTTCTCCGAAAATCCAGTTCGAGATAGTCTCGTCTATCGTAAAAGCTTTTTGCCGGGAGAGATGCATGAAGGTCAATGAACGAAAGCCCGAGCCGTGCGGCTTCCCGTTCCAGGTGGTCCATGATTTTCCCGCCGATACCTTGCCTTTGGAGATCGGCAGCCACGAACACTCTCTTGACCGTCGTGCCCTTGAGCACTCCGGTTCCAACAACCGAGCCATCTGTCACGGCAACCACCGCAAGTCCCTCGCGTATGTCCCGCTCGATGCTCTCCGGGGAGTGGTGTTCAATGAAATGCGCGATCGCTTCAGGTGAGTAGACCTGCTGGTAGGATTTGCGAACAGTTCGGTCGATGAGATTCAAAACCGCAGGGATATCGGAGGAAGTCATATTCCGGATTTTGAGCGGCATAGTTTCTTTTCCTGGTTACGCGAAATGCCTTAGCCGCAAGATCTCGGAATTTACGGCCTGTATTCCCCATGAAGAGATGTTTCCTCTACCTCCGTGATCCGACTAAGGAACTGTAATTACGCCGATGCTGTAATGACCTAGCGGTTTCCGGTGTCATGTCCTGTCGGGATCCGGTTGCAGTCTGAAGATTAACCGGCAATAGTAACAATATAGTTTGGCGCATATGCGGGGTATTCCCTGGGCAAGCGGTCCATGCGATTCGCGTCCTTACCGACAGAATCCTGCACATGAACGTGACCAAGGTCGCGAGAACTCCCTATGTTTTCGTTAACACCACTCGCGCGGAGCGCTTATCAAGGCCGGTGAAACTACGAGTATGCTACTTTGACATAGTTTCTTTGGGCAAGCTGCACAATTCGCGGC
>CAZEMW010000857.1:0-1547 GCA_964513105.1 uncultured Fibrobacterota bacterium | reverse complement strand
GGTAATCCGACTGTCCGTGGCCGTGGTGACACTTCCCTGTTTGTCGCTGTCCAGATACATGGTGCGGAATTTCACACACCAGAACAGTTTCCCGTATTGTCCGACTCGCTTCTGGCGGTAGAGGATCGGGCCTTTGGAGGTGAGTTTCACCAGGGCGGCCGGGATGAGACCGAGAGGGAAGAGGATCAGGATTCCCGCGGTGGCGGTGAGGAGGTCGAAGAGTCTTTTGGTTGTTTTTTGTATTGAGGTCATGGTTTTTCCTTGGGGTTGGGGTGGGGCAAGGGCAATTCGTGAAATTGCCCTTGCCCGGCCGGCCTCGGGCCGGCGGGCAGGGGTTATTGGGGCGGGGGGAGGTTTTGGGTCCAGTTTTGGGGGTTGTTGCGGATGTATCTTCGGATGGCGTTGAGGGTTCGGTCGCGGTGGATTATGACATCCCAGTAGTCCCGTTGCCATACTTTGGTCCCGAGCGTTCCTCGGGTGACGTTTATCTCTTTTGCGGAATTCATTTGATAGTAGCCCAGGACTCTGGGGATTGTCATGACTCGTCTCTTTTTTCGGTATAGTTCAGGATTAGTGTATCTCAATTGTATCATCTGATATCGTGTCATGCGCAATGCTTCTTCCACCGGTATGCCTTCGGGCAGAACGCGCAGGATTAGATGGACGTGATTGGGCATGACCACGGATTCATCGACCAGGACATTGGGATACCGAGACGGTAAATTCGAGATCCAGTCGGCTGCGATTTGTCCGTAGCGGTTCAGTTTCATTTTCTTGTCGACCACTCTGCCGAATAAACCGGTCCGGAATTTCTGGACGCACATCGCTATGTAAAAGATCTGCCTGAGACATCAGCGCATAGTTTTCTCAAAGGAAGACTATACCGTTTGATCTTTGTTCTTCACACTTCAATCCGGTTACCGAGCGGAGTCGAGGTAGCCGGGTTGTGAGTAGTCGTGCGTTTGAAGACGAATTGATTGTCTGTCGTACTTTGGACGACGATAGTGGTCGTTCATGTGTGCTCTCCGTGATTTGATGTATGACTCGAGTGATGAAGTTAATATAATATAAGAAGAGACCCCCGCCGGGGCGATTCATGAATCGCCCCGACGGGGGTCTCTCTTTTCTTAATCGTGTCGTACACTCTATTTCTGAATATGCTCTTCTATGCGCTGCAGAACTGTCTTCAGAGAAATATTCTGCTTGATCTCCGTTCTTTAGTCTGCGGTAGCGGTACGACGCTGAACCTTGATTTTCCAGCTTCGCCGGCTTAAATCCAACCGAGGACCTTGTACGCGATCAGTCCGTAGTACTCGTGCAAAGCGGCAGTCGTTTTTGCGAGTGCGTGAGCATCCGGAAGAAATGCCCGTAAACGCATCAACGGTTTTTCATCAGCACGAAAATCGGTCGGTGCCGAGTGGACGGTGAATCCGTACTTTTCAAACACCAGAACCGACCGATGCATATGCACCGCACTGGTGACCAGAATTATTTCAAAAGGGAGATCTTTTTCGCGCAGAATTTCCGCAACGGCTTTGGGATGGTCG
>CAZEMW010000856.1:0-1557 GCA_964513105.1 uncultured Fibrobacterota bacterium | reverse complement strand
CCGTCATCCGTCATCCGTCATCCGTCATCCGTCATCCGTCATCCGTCATCCGTCACCCGTCACCCGTCAACCGTCAACCGTCATCCGTCAACCGTCATCCCCCAATCCACTCAAGCGCCTTCTCCATGGACCGAAAGGGCCGTATCGGCCAGGATAAGTTTTCCATCGAGCCGAAAACCTCTACCACCCGGGAAAGACCAAAATCGACATCATGGGGAGATACAATTGCTGTCTTGCCCGGCGGCCGCTTTGCTCCGTGCTCCTTGGCAAACCTCACGATAGCCCGCAGTTCCTCGTTCGAAACCCGCTCCCCCTCGATTGATCTCATGTCGAGCAGAAGATTCGGAGTGGGGTTTCCGCCATAATACTCACGCATCGCTTCGATCTGGTCCTCATAATTGAATTCGCCCTGTGCCGTAAAAATGGTGAGATCACGCGCAGGGTCGTATGAAACTGAAATCGACATTTATACACCCCCATAGGCATTGCGGATTTGGGATTGCGGATTGCGGATTGCGGGTTTTCGTGATTCCGCCAGGATTTCGAAAGACGACTTCAAATCTCAAATCTCAAATCTCAAATCTCAAACTTCACCCTTCACCCTTCACCCTTCACCCTTCAAACTTCAAACTTCAAACTTCTCCCATCGAACCCCCAACCCTATAAACTATTTTCTTTTCACTACTACCTGCAGAAAAATCAATCGCTTTCGCAATTCGGGAGAGAAGATGAAAGCTGTTCAGGAATTGTATCCGTCGTTTCGAATCCTGGTGAAAACGAATCCAACTGCCCGGAGTGAATTCGTGGCGGCCGAAGATAGCTCTCTTCGTATTGAATCGACCGCCATGCAGCAGATCGATTCTCATTATACCCGGGTCACTCTCTCGGCGTTCAATGAGAGCGAAGATGAGTGGCGGGGTATTATTTCTCACAGGCTCGAGCTGGACCCAAAAGGGTCGCGTTTTTTCCTTCCCGGGTTCATGTACGGAAGAAACAGACCGAATGCACTCAGGGGCATCTATCCGCGTCTTGATCCGGAGGGCGATGAGGAATTTCGTTCGCCTTTCTGGTCGGTTCGGTCGGATCGGCTCTCTCACCCGGTCGCGGCCGGTTATGTCGACGGTGTCCTGAGCAGCATTGTTGGCTCTCCGTATATAATAGAATTCGACGGCGGGCTGAAACAGTGGTATCCGGGAGACGACGGTGATCCGGTGTGTTTCAACGGATTTTCCTGTTCGTGTGACGAGAGTGCCCATGTCGGGTATACGCTTGGCTCGGAGAATCTTCCCGGAGTGTACATCTCCAACTACGAGAAACTGGGCCGTCCGACACGAAGCCTTCTTACGTTGCAGCCCGGCGCGTCGGTTACCTACGATTTGCTTCTCTCAAAGCTTCCCGGTGAAGATGAACGCATTTTGAACCCGGTGGTGAGACGAGTTTACGACATGTTTCATCAGTCTCCTCGACCCGGTGCCGATCCCAAAGAAACCGTGGAGGATATTGCCCGAGCCATTTGCCGCGACACGTTCCTCCCCGAACTTCGGGCCTACTCAACGC
>CAZEMW010000855.1:0-1568 GCA_964513105.1 uncultured Fibrobacterota bacterium | reverse complement strand
CTCATTACCACCGACCGTCAGAGCGCGTTCGACCGCATCCTTGCAGCGGTTCCGTTCAAGGGGCAGGTTTTAAATCAGGTTAGTGCCTTCTGGTTTGACAAGACAACCGATATCGTGCCGAATCATATCATTGAGATTCCCGACCCGAATGTTACCGTTGCACAAAAGTGCGAAGTTTTCCCGATCGAATTCGTTATGCGCGGCTACCTGACCGGCTCAACAAGCACCTCGGCCTGGACCCAATACGCCAACGGTGCACGTACCATCTGTGGGAACGATTTGCCCGACGGAATGGTAAAAAATCAGAAATTCGAGCAACCAATCCTCACCCCGACCACCAAGGCCGAAGATCATGATGAATCGATATCCGCCGAGGAGATCGTCTCCCGCGGGATCATGGACCATGAGACCTGGAATCGTCTGTCGGAAATCGCCTTTGCGCTGTTCCGGAGGGGGGCGGAGATTGCCGCGGAACACGGATTGATTCTGGTGGATACAAAGTATGAGCTGGGGCGAGCCGACGACGGTACCATTCGCCTGATCGACGAAATCCATACACCGGATTCTTCTCGATACTGGCTTGCGAACTCGTATCAGGAGCAGTTTGAGCAGGGAAAAGAGCCTGAGAATATCGACAAGGAGTTCCTTCGGCTGTGGTTCAAGGATAACTGTGATCCGTACAATGATCCCGAGCTTCCGGCCGCGCCCGATGAACTGGTGACCGAGTTGTCCTCACGCTACATTCGTCTTTTTGAAATGATTACAGGCAAAGAATTTGATGTTACCGAGGAACCGATACAGGAACGTCTCCAGAGAAATCTCGAAAAATACCGTTAGGTACGAAAGGATACTATGGCAGCCGGCGATCTGATGTCTACAATAGTGTCGCTCGCGAAGCGACGGGGATTTGTTTTTCAGTCTTCCGAAGTCTACGGTGGTCTCAACGGGTGCTGGGATTACGGCCCGATGGGAGTCGAGCTTCTCAACAACCTGAAGCAGGCCTGGTGGCGGGAAATGACGCTTCGGCCCGATGTCGAGGGAGTCGATGCCGCGATTTTAATGCACCCCGGGGTGTGGGAGGCTTCGGGGCATGTGGCCAATTTCACCGATCCCATGGTGGACTGCAAAAGCTGTAAAGCTCGATTTCGACTCGATGTCCTGGTGGACGAGCTTTCGGAAAAGGCCAGAAAGAAGATCCTTCGAGCAATCGATCCGGAGCAGTATGAAGGACGATTGTCGAGCGAAGAGATCGAAGAGGCATTTGCGAAACTCGAGGCCGATGAGGAACGTCTCTCGCTGATCGTGCAGACGCTGGTCCCCTGCCCCTCGTGCGGCAACAAGGAAACCTTTACCGCGGCCCGACAGTTTAATCTGATGTTCAAGACGTTTGTCGGCCCGGTTGAAGACGGCGGCTCGGTGGTGTACCTTCGCCCGGAAACCGCTCAGGGAATATTCGTCAATTTCCTCAACGTGCTCAATTCCACCCGTCAGAAATTGCCGTTCGGAATCGCACAGGTGGGGAAGGCATTTCGAAACGAGATCAACACCAAGAATTTTCTGTTTCGAAC
>CAZEMW010000854.1:0-1572 GCA_964513105.1 uncultured Fibrobacterota bacterium | reverse complement strand
TCAATAGTGATTACCCAGGTAGCGTCACCGTCGAGGAGGGTAGCCTCCCTGTATTCGTCTACCGCGAATACCTCTTCACCCGATTCAGATTTGGGCCATCCCCCCTTCCAGCGGAGGCGCACCAGTTCGGGTGTCTCCATGGGAAATGTCTGCTCGGTACGCACGGATATCTCGAGATCTCCGGAACCGTCCAGTTGCTTTACCCGCACGGCCTGCGGGGCGAGCAGATTGTTGGGTACAAGCGGTACCGCCACCGGTCCCTGGTCTTCTCTGTTTATCGTCACAAGATCCTCAACCGAGCCATAGCCTTCGGCCGATAGTCCGAGCACATAGGTGCCGTTGGTCAGGCCCTCGAACCGAAACCCGGAGCCGGTATCCGCATCAATTTTGATGAGCGTGTCAAGCGTACCACGTTCATATCGTTTCGCATAATCCTCGCTCCTGAACAGATACACCGCCGGCGAGGCATCGTTCATCCGTACATAATCACCTTCCAGGGTACCGAACAGCGCATACGTACCACTCGGCGTTTCGCCGACTGCGCGAGAAACCGCCCGGTTACCAAGGCGATCGGTCGCATCAAGCTCAAACCGGTACCGTCGGCTGTCCTGCAAGCCGTCCACCCGGATTCCGGTTCGGCCGAGTTCGTCTTCGGCGAACTCTATAGTTGAGTCCGCCGGCAAGTCGGGGTCGTCGCCTTGTGGGAGGACATGAAGCCGAAGGGTGGCCGGAGTCTCTTTGAAAGCTTCCCAGGTAATCATCTGAGAATACGGGCCGGCCGGAGTTGCCGTTACTTCCGTGTACGGACCGGTGAAATCAATCGGTACCGTAAGCTCCTTCCGACGGACCGGGTGGACCTTATCGGTAACAGGCAGAACAACATCCATCTCGTCCTTACCGTGTCCCCATCCAGCAAGGCTTTTCCCCGTAGACAGACCGTCGGGACCGTGCACCGCGTGCATTGTGGGATCCACGCTGAATCGATAGGTACCCCACTCGCTCGTTCCCCCACGCGACTCCGGAGCCACAACTTCAATAATCTGAACCCCGGCCAGGAAAGACAGCGACTGACGACCGAAAATGGAAGTACTTCGCCTGCCGTCGGACACGAAAACTCGACCCTGCGACAAAACAAGAGGTACGCTATTTCGACGAGCCTGAAAAGAGCCTTCAATCAGACCGTTTTCGGTGTTGTGGACTACCGAAACGGCGCGGAGGTCGAATCCGGGGTTGACGATTTCGACGGTGATCCGGGCGGTATCCGGCGCTTGAAGCGACGATGGTCCGCGGACCTCAATGGAGAATGCAAATTCATCACCCGGAACAAAATTCGGGCCGGGAACGACATTCAGAACATTATCCGGAGAAGAGACCTGTACGTCCGATTCACCAGGCGGTTGTGATATGACAGTCCATGTGAGATCCTCAATCTCTATATCCTCGACGTAAACGTAGAAACCATTTTTCGAGTCGGCATTTCTTCTGTTCAGATTCACCGAAAGGGTACTACCGGCTACCGCCTGAAGATGCCTCAACGAAGCCAGGATGGTTGCGCCCGCACAAATACCAGGT
>CAZEMW010000853.1:0-1573 GCA_964513105.1 uncultured Fibrobacterota bacterium | reverse complement strand
AAAACGCACATTCTCGAAATGGCGAATCAATGCGGGGGTATTGCGGTGTCCTGGGGAAGAAAGGGGTATCTTTTCGACGGCGCCACGAATTACCTGCCGGGCTCTTCTCCTCGGCTCAATGCGCATCGCATTCTGAGCGAAATTCTGAATTTTGATGAGTTGGAATTTTACAACTATCCGGAATTCATACAAATAGAGCAGGCCGGCGAAACGTTTCACGTATACACCGATGCGGACCGGTTGAGAGCCGAAATGCTTCGGATTGCCCCTGAAGACCGGAAGACTATCGATGTCTTTATCAATGCGGTACGAGAGCTTGGGGAGTACTCGCTTCCATTTGAGCAGGCGCCCGAAACTTTTTCGATCGGCGACGCCGTACGCTTTCTCAAGGATAATTTCGGGCTGCTTATGTTTCGAAGGAAATGGGGCAACATGTCGGTTGCCGCATTCGCCTCGCGATTCAAGAATCCTCTGATGCGGGAGATGTTCAAGCAGATATTTCCGCACCATGAACACTTTGCCGTAATGGCTCCCATGGCTCCGTTGGCCTGGATGAATCGTAAAGTCGCGGGATATCCGCTGGGAGGATCTGAGAAGATCAGGGGCATGATGGAGAAACGGTACCGGTCGCTCGGGGGTACCATAGAGTTTTTCAAGACGGTGAAATCGATTGATATCAGGGGGGGAAGAGCGTGTGGAGTCACCTGTGAAGACGGCTCTTCGTATCCGGCAGACATCGTGGTCAGTACCGCCGACCTTCACTCCACCGTATATAAGATGCTGCCCGGAAAAGCTCCTGCACCGAAATTCGTCAAAAAGTTTACTCGATATCGGCCGTTTACCGCCATTCACCAGATATCACTGGGGATCGGGCGTACGTTTGAAGGAGAGGCGGAAAAACTCAATATACCTGCGGATCCTCCCATACGGCTTGGGGAGGAAGCCGCTCACGACATGATGGTACGTATACTGAATTTTGACCAGTCATTTGCACCGAAAGGGAAAACATCGGTTGTCGTGCAACTGAGGACCGAAGAGTGGAAACACTGGGTGGATCTGAGGAAAAATGATCGACAAACGTACAAAGAAGAGAAAAATCGCATTGCGGAGGCGGTCATAAACGTCCTGGAGCAGCGTTTCGGTACGATTCGAAAAAAGGTGGAGGTCGTTGATGTTGCCACCCCGGCTACCTATATACGGTATACCGGCTCATACCATGGTGCGCATCAGGGCTGGGCACCGACTCCGGGGGTAATTGGACGTCCGCAGCCAAAAACAGTTCCCGGAATTGAGAATATGTATCTCTCGGGACACTGGCTCTCCCCGGCCGGTGGAATACCGGCGGTAGTTGCGATCGGAAGGCAGGTGGTGCAGATAATCTGTAACCGGGAAAAACGGGTTTTTCAAGTACTCCCTCACAAAAAGAAGATGTGACCGGTCGGGGGAAAACAAAAAAACAAAATTGTTGGAAAATTGTTGGAAAACTGTTTGCCTTCGGTTTTTACATGTATTAATTTAGTAAGTACTACAATCGTTATGCCACTAGAAGTGGTAGATGTGTGTGATGATGATG
>CAZEMW010000852.1:0-1575 GCA_964513105.1 uncultured Fibrobacterota bacterium | reverse complement strand
TCATAACCCTTCATAGGAGAATTTCTTTTTGCTTTGAGAGTGCGAGTACGGAAAACCACAACTCCCGCATATACTGTATCCGCCGTAACAACAAATAATGTGCAATTCTCTGCAAGATTGTGCTTGTATTCGCCTTTCCACCACACTGTGTCTGATGAATTAACTCCGTGTACAATTCGTCCTAGGGAATCCCCCATCCAACCGGAGCTATCAGCGAAAAAGGTACCGTCATTTCCGGTGCCCCACCTAACATCAGTTTTGCCAATAGAAGATGGGACATCGGCGCACAGGCGCAAAGCGACACCTCCAACGCAACGTTGAAACCCTAAGCCACCATTCTCATATGCCAAATTACAAGAAAATCGAGTTTGAGGGTCATTTCTATTTACTAGATCGAACTTTGCGTTAACTGAAAAAACCGAGAGTTCTAAAAACTCCTCTTCGTCGATGATTGGCGAATCATGGCCGTAATCAACAACCCTACCAAAGGAAACATAGTGTCCATCGTCTCGATGGTTACCAGCCACATATAGTGATTCTTGACTCAAAAACATGGATTCGAACTCCTCCCAACTGAACCAGCGAGATACTACCGGGCCAAGGGGCTCATATGAACCGGGTATAAAATTCGGAGGAATCAACTGGTTATCGAGATTTGGGCTTTTGCTTGTGTATATACGAATGCCCTCCGACCACCGTACCAGTATGCCATTGCTCCTTGCCCTCTCGGGGAGCCAATTCTCAGCATTCGTTTCGACAGCTATAGGAATAAGCGTTTCCGCACCCGCCTTGAGTGACAGTTTTGAGTCAACAGCATCCAGAAGAATAATTCGCTTACTGGAGAGATCTTCAGTTGAGAACCGTTGCGTTGCAATGGTTCGTACCCCTTCGGCCGCGTCACTGATTGCATTCCATACTGTACCCAGCACGGAAACGAGATCTTCGGTAACCGAAGTATCCTGCAAAGTCGCTTCCAACGCGCTTTTTTCTGTAATTTGCATCTTCCCCATGTCGGCATCGGTAGCATTCAACTCAAAGCTTAAACTGTCTCCAGTGAAATAGGAAGAATCAAAAGCGACGCGATATCGCTGCCCGTGCAGGAGCAGATCAGTTGTTCTGGAATTCCGGATCGTGTCGACGGCTTCATCAGACTGCCGGAGTTCGTACACTTTAAGGACGCTCGACGAAACTCCTCCGACAACAGCTCCCTTAATGTCGTCAATGTATTCTATTTCACTCGCTAATCTGAATGGAACTGGTTCATCAGGGACAACAGACGAGACTGAGAGCGGCCTTCGAACAGAAGAAATGCCGAGATAGTACGTGCTGTCTTCTGATTCGGATGAGACAGCCCGTATCCAAACACCTTCCGATAAAACAGGAAAGCGGCTCAGAAGAGTATCATCCGCGGGCAACAGGATACGACGCTGATCACCCGTGCTACCGTTCAGAAAAGGCTCCCCAAAAACGTTTACCGTATCCCCACTCGCCGCATACACCGCCACATTCCCCGAAACCCGCACCATAACCCCGGCCCCGGGAATCTCTTCATCCTCGTATTCCTTCACCTCAAGA
>CAZEMW010000851.1:0-1585 GCA_964513105.1 uncultured Fibrobacterota bacterium | reverse complement strand
TCACCCGTGGGTATGTTATACTCTTCGGGCTTTCTCACCTCGTGATCGTATCGAATCAAGTTCAGAACGAGCGCATCGCCCTCGGGAAGAAAGACCGCCAGATGCTCCCGGGTACGAATCACCACCCGCGCGACTCCGACTTTGCCCGACCGTTTGAGCGCCTCCCGCAGAAGCACGTATCCCTTTTCTCCGCGTTTGCCGGGCACCAGATAGTACGGTTTATCGAAATACACGTAATCGATCGCCTTTTGGTCAACAAAATCTTCGAGTTCGATCGCCTGGGCGGTTTGAGCGGATGCTCGTTTGAAATCATCATCCTGCACAATGACATAGTTGTTTCCATCATATTCGTACGCACGGGCGATCTCGTTCCATGGGACTTCGCGCCCCGAAGACTCACTGCATCGATGATACTTTATGTGCGATTTGTCCTTGCTGTCCAACATCGTAAAATGCAGCTCAGATCGTTGTTCCGCGGGGTACAGATCCACCGGAACATTAACCAGTCCGAAAGATATCGATCCTTTCCATATCGGTCGCGGCATTGTTCCCTCCCCTTTCTCGCCCCTGATGCACCCTACATGACGCCTGCTGCCGGCAACCACGCGCGGCCTCGTCCGACCACCGCGTTAGGTCCAGAAGCAAACACCACGCCGGCCACTCCCGTTCTTGTCATCGGCATTTTTCTTGCTTTTCGTTCACGTGGAGGGACTATGTCGAAAACTGCTACATACCGCGAAAAACGCGATTTCACGAAAACGGCCGAACCGAGTCGAGAATCAGGATCATCGGTAACGGGAAATCGCTTTGTCATACAGAAACATGCAGCATCTCATCTTCACTACGATCTTCGACTCGAACTCTCGGGCACCATGAAGAGCTGGGCCGTTCCCAAAGGACCGAACGCAAACCCCACGGTCTCCCGTCTTGCCATGCAGGTAGAAGATCACCCAGTCGACTACTCGGACTTTGAAGGCACCATTCCCAAAGGCGAGTACGGAGGCGGTACGGTCATGCTGTGGGATCAGGGATTCTGGCACCCCGACGGTCCTCCGGAAGCCGGACTGGCACGCGGCCACCTCAGTTTTGTGGTTCTCGGGGAACGAATGAAAGGCCGTTGGGCACTTACCCGCATCGAGGACGGGGAAAAGGCGAAATGGCAACTCACCAAGAAGAATGACGCGTATTCTTTGGAAGGCAATTCGGCCGAATTACCGGCACACCATGAGGTAAGCATCACAACCGGTCGCTCAATGCAACAGATCACAAACGACGAGAAACCGCCGGCGAAGAAGCCCGAGAACCTTTTTTCCGAAATTCGTAAGACGGCGGAAGCCTTTTCCGCGCGTCCGGAAGATCTCAGTCCACAGCTCGCCGGCACCGGACAGGGCCCGCCCACCGGAACTGAGTGGGTTCACGAAATTAAATATGACGGATACCGGCTGTTTGCGTCAAAAAGAGGACGCGCTATTCGCCTTATTACAAGGAATCAGCAAAACTGGACCGACACGTTCGCCTCCGTGGCGGACGCACTTTCAGAATTCCCCGCCGACGAGTGCGTTCTCGACGGAGTGATTGTGGCGAT
>CAZEMW010000850.1:0-1593 GCA_964513105.1 uncultured Fibrobacterota bacterium | reverse complement strand
TTTCTACCCCGCCCCGCTCGCTGACTTCCCGCTCGTATGACGTCCAGACCGTGGGTTGTCACCGAGGCTAATTGAGTTGCGATACTGTTTGTGGAATCCACTTCCGGAAAGTACAAATAGTGGTTCACAAAGGCGAGTTCTTCAATTCGGTTTTCTGCCACGTATGCCTTTTGTGCGCCGGTAAAAGAATCCAGGCGCCGGTACCGACCGGCTCTCGATCCGGTCGTGAGTAGGTTTTACAGACTAACACTGATTATGGCCGTCGATTCACCGCGTGTATTCGGCTAGAGAATCACAAGGTGTATGTCCGCGGAAGGAGCACTGTGGGTCAGAGCACCGACTGAAATGAAGTCTACTCCTGTTTCGGCGATCTGTTCGACGGTATCCAATCGGACATTCCCGCTTGCCTCCAACTCTATCGACAGTTTGTGATTTCGGACGGTCTCGACACACGATTTCATCTGTTTGACCGACATGTTGTCGAGCATGATTCGATCCGGTGCGGCTGCCAGCGCATCCCTGAACTCATCCGGTGACTGGACTTCGACCTCGATTCGTATGTCGGTGGAAGGGCGATGTCGCTTTGCCGCCGTAACCGCGGCTGCCGGACCGCCGGCAGCCTTCACATGGGTATCTTTGATAAGAATCATGTCGAACAGGCCAAAGCGGTGATTTACACCGCCGCCGTGAACCACGGCGCGTTTTTCGAATTCACGCAGCAGAGGGGTGGTCTTGCGGGTATCGAGTATGCGTGTTTGTGTGCCCGCGATCTGCTCAACAAAACGTGCCGTGAGAGACGCTATACCGGAAAGCCGCTGTAGAAAATTGAGTGCAGTCCGTTCGCCGGCAAGTATCGCCTGTATGGGGCCCCGCAGACGGCAAACCACATCACCTTTTTGCATCTTTGTGCCGTCTTCTACTGCAGTGTCGGTGTCTATTCCGGCATCAAGCAGTTCGAAAAGCGGCTTCAGCAGGTATACGCCGGAGATCACGCAATCCTCTTTGACCCGGATCGCTGCCGAGGTGGTTGGATTAAGAGGGAATATCGCTTTGGATGTGAGATCTCCCGCTTCATGCAGATCTTCGTACAGCGTTCTTTTTAGCGTATTGTGCAGGTATTCGTTCACTATCGTTACACCTTTGGTATTAGCAACACGGCAGAGTCATCTCGGACCGTCAGTCGGGTTAAGGACCGGAATTCTTGGATGTCCGGCTAGTGCTCTGGGCTACATAAATCCCCAAAGTGCACCAATATAGAATTCGGTGACCCGATCGTACATATCGATGTTGTTATTGAATCGTTGAGAGTCGGGGAGGTCGGGGTCAAGATCCAGATAGCGAAAATTGAAGCCGCCCTCAAGTGCAACGTTGGCGAACAGGGGCCGTGAGATTGCGTTAAGTCCGGCCTCGAATCCCCACGAGGCAAAATAGGACGCTCCTTCACCGGGTCCCGGCCCTGGAGGGTAATAGCCCCCATGGTACTGCTGCAGGTACAACTCGGCGAAATTGAAAATATTGTAGAAGCTTTTGTCGGCGGTAAATGAGAGACGGTAGCCGAAGTTGTTTTTGCTCTTTGATGAATCTTCCTCAAAC
>CAZEMW010000849.1:0-1616 GCA_964513105.1 uncultured Fibrobacterota bacterium | reverse complement strand
TACCTGAACCGGTCATGGTCTTTCGCATATCTGTTCTTAGTGACTTGATTGCGGCAAAACATCGTCTTGGTATAAATTCATTTTTTAGAATATACGGATCTACTGATGTTTTTGAGATTGCGCGTGATCAGTGGCTTTTAACCATCGGCGACATGCTAAACGAACATGGCGAGTCGGTTTTCAGGACACTGTTTCAAGTGAAAATGAAACCAATGTCGCTCAAATCTCATGTTCATCCCGGAGTCAGAAAACTAATAGAATTATACTCGGTCGAAACCCCCGAGCCAATCATAAGATTCCCGCAGATTGATGACAGCCGCACATTTGTCGAAAACGGTGCACAAAACCACAAGAATGACCCTGCTGAAGGTAAAGTACAAGCGGCTGATGTTTCGGACATAACAATCGATAGGACCTTTGTCGAGGCTGACGACGAACACGTTCAGGAAAATGTTGCTCAAAAACCGCAACCGTCACCCAGAATTCAAGGGTTTGAGCAAGTCTTAAATGTGCAGCTTCCTTTAGAGAGCTAATCAGTGCCGATGGGTTCAGGTACATCTTGCGGAATAATCGGTGAAGGTGGAATGGCCCAGGTGTATCTTGTCCGCAATTCTCAACTCGAAGTGTTTCGGGCAGGCAAAGTACTCTTGCTCAACAAACTCAGTAAGAACAAGGCTGAAGCCGAAACATACACGAACAGGTACGAGATGGAGGCGAAAATAAGTGCTCAGCTTCATCACACAAACATTGTCCCAATCTATCAGTACGGCAAATTTCGGGGACTTCCATACCTTGAGATGGAATACGTTGACGGCATGGATCTAAAACGGCTAATCGCTCAAAAGGGCGCATTACCTGCGGAACTTGCAACCACCATTTCCATTTTATGCGCGCGAGGTCTCTCTTACGCGCACAGACAGAATTATACATTGTATGGGAAACAGTATTCCGGTATCATGCACAGAGATATTAAACCTGCAAACATTCTTGTTTCCATGAAAAAAGCCGACGTGAAACTGACTGATTTCGGGATCGCACGACCGCCCGAAGTCTCCCTGCATACCGTCGGAAACAATCTGGTCGGAACGCTTGGATACATGTCGCCTGAGCAGCTTGAGAGTACTGATTTAGACGCACGTACCGATATCTATTCGTTTGGTGCGACCATGTACGAGATGCTCTCAGGAACCCCGCTATTTGGACAAGGCAATTTCATGGATCTTATGAAAGCTCGCCAGGCAAACGCCTACAAGCCCTTATCAATGCTTCGAACTGATATTCCCCGCCCCCTCACTCACCTTGTGGATTCGTGCCTAAAGATCAGTGCACGGCATCGCGTCCAGTCTGCCGAAACTTTGATAGATCAACTCGAGCAGGCACATTTCAGACTCACCAAAGAAAAACCCGAGACTATTCTGCAAGACTACGTTGAAGGAAAGCAGTTCTTAAGACCGAGCGCAGAACGCCGCGAGAAGAAGACGTTTTTTGGCAGGTTTTTCGGCAAATAGAGGTCCAAAAATCCCGAAAGGGGATTGCAAGCCACCCATGTCAGCCGGTCTTCGGGTATCGCCTGGAAATCCTTGATGATCATGGGCATGGTACAATCTAGTTGCCAC
>CAZEMW010000848.1:0-1619 GCA_964513105.1 uncultured Fibrobacterota bacterium | reverse complement strand
CGGTATCGTGGGCTCGGAGATGTTTATAAGAGACATGATCTGGACTGAAGCACGGGCAAGCATTCTCAATCCGCAATACACCGAATCCATGCTCGAAAGCGGCAATTCCGCACTCGAGTCGTATGGGGAGATGTTCCGCAACTGTTTTGGCTGGAATTCGCTGACGCCCGAGATTGTCGACGGGACCATGTGGCGAGAGCTTAGCGAGATGTATGTTGACGACAAGTACAATTTGGATCTTCCCGGTCGGTTTGAGAAAGTGAATCCCTATGCATTCCAGGAAATGACGGCAATTATGCTGGAATCGATACGAAAGGGATTCTGGAATCCGGGCCCGGCTCAAACACGCAAGATCGCCGAACTTCACTCCAACCTGGTTACCAGGCATAAAGCGGGCTGTAGTGCGCATGTGTGTGCAAACAGGGCTCTTCATGAGATGGTGGCCGGTGAGCTTGAAGGCACGAAACAGAAGCAATATCGAGACAGAATCGGCGAAGCAATTACCGGTCGAAAGGGAACGGAATCCGAGAGCGGAATAGTACTGAAGAAGGACAATCCTCTCGAAGCGGTACTTGACGACCCGATTGGACGGCTTGTCCCGGTTCTGCTGATTATTCTCGGAGTTATCGCGGCTCTCGTACTTGGCAGCGTAATACGAAAAAGGAATGAGTAATGATATACCACCGACGAAAAGCAAATACTCCTCGGAAGTACTTCCTGATTGGCGCCGTAGCGCTCGCATTTATGGTGCTTGGAGGATGTGACTTTCTCGATGCCAAAAAGCGCGAAGGACGAATGTGGTACAAACAGGCGACGGAAGCTCGTGGCGAGGGGGATCTTCGAAAAACACTCACCTATCTGGGGTATGCGCTGGCCCAGGATCCCGAAAATGTGGATGCCCGAATCGATCGCGCCGAGCTGTACCTGGGACTCGGCCGGCCCGATTCCGCAGTGCATGACGCGAGTGCGGCCCTGGCGGTGGATACGGCACAGCCCAAAGCCTGGATGATTCGCGGTATGGCCCGAAGCGTTATGGGGCAATGCCCGGGAGCCGTCAAAGACATCAGTCGCGCTCTCGACGAGTACCCACGTGATTCTCGACTGTACTACCAACGATCATTGTGCTATCGGCAACTCAATGCGGATCAGAAGGCATTGCGGGATCTGGACAGCGCGATCTCGGTCAATCCCCATGTGCTGGACTATTACATCACGCGCGCCTCGTTCTACTTCAACCGCGGACAGCTTCCCGAATCTCTTCGCGACAGCGAAAAAGCACTGCAAATCGACTCGACAAATGCCCAGGCCCTTTCGTTCAAGGGCGCGATTCTGCTCAATCAGGGCCGGTTGGAAGATGCTTTGGCGTATCTCAATCGTGCAATCCAGGCGGATGCTCAAGCAGGGCAGGCCTATCAGTTCAGGGGTACCGTGTATTTCAACCGGGAACAGTACGAAGACGCCCTCTCCGATTTCGCCCATGCCATCCGTCTCGATTCCTCAAATGCGGCCGCGTATGCCTCGATGGCGGCCATTTACCTGAACCGGAACGATTTGGATTCCGCGCTTACCAAGTGCAATCAGGCTCTCGAGATCGACTCCAATGCCGTTCAGGCGTATGC
>CAZEMW010000847.1:0-1621 GCA_964513105.1 uncultured Fibrobacterota bacterium | reverse complement strand
CTTTGACCTTTGATCTTTGACCTTTGATCTTTGACCTTTGACCTTTGATCTTTGATCTTATCCCCCCCCATGGACGGCATGGATCTTGCGTAACCTCCTGCTCATTTTTGTATAAAGGAGGACTTATGGCGCCGGAACGCGCGGATTATGATCTTTTTGTCGTTGGGACTGGAGAAGCGGGAGCAACGGCGGCTTCCATTTGTCGCGAAAAAGGGTGGAGAGTCGCTATCGCCGACGAGAACCCATTTGGCGGCACGTGTTCCCTTCGAGGCTGCAACCCCAAAAAGATCCTTACCGCCGCCGCGGGCACCATCAGGAGAGCGGAGGCACTTCGACGACGCGGTATCTCCGGAGATGCACGCCTTGACTGGTCCTCCCTGATTGACTTCAAGAACCGAATGACCGAAATGATTCCCGGTTTTCACGAAAAAAACTTCAAGGAACAGGGACTGGATACATTCCACGGAAGGTGCCGGTTTGTTGGACCCAATGAGGTTTCGGTGAACGGGAAGACTATCTCGGCAAAACGTTTCCTGCTCGCAACCGGCTCCCGACCACGGCCGCTTGGCATTTCCGGCGAAAAGTACGTCACCACGAGCAATGAGCTTCTAAACATGCCGAAAGTACCCGAACACGTATTGTTTATCGGTGGTGGGTACATTTCCATGGAATTTGCGCATGTTCTTGCCGAAGCCGGCTGTCGGGTACGAGTCCTCGAGTTTCTTCCGACCGTTCTCAACGGATTCGATCCCGGACTCGTCTCAATGCTGCAGTCTTCCTTCAGAGAGCGGCAGATTTTGGTGCACACATCAACAAAAGTAACCGCTATCGAGCGATCGGATCAGGGATATGTCGTGCACGCATGTGAACCGTCGGACTGTGAATTCACCGCCGATCTGGTAATTCACGGAGCCGGACGGATACCCAATGTCGAATCGCTTGATTTGGACGCGGGCAACATTGCCGCTCAGGGATGGAAAATCGAATTGAATGAGTACCTTCAGAGTACCACCAATCCCGCCGTCTACGTTGCCGGCGATGCACGAGTCGGCATTCCTCAGTTAACACCCGTGGCTGAAATTGACAGTCGCGCAGTGGCGGAGAATCTTCTGAACGGCAATATCTCCACCCCCCAATACAATGCTGTACCCAGCGCGGCCCTGACCTATCCGGAACTGGCTCGAGTGGGCCTTCTTGAAGATCAGGTGAAGGAACAGGGAATTCCATACCAATCTCATTTTGTCGATACGTCGGAAAAACACATTACGCGTCGACTCGGGCTTACTCATTCGGCGTTTCATGTTCTGGAGGATACGGGGTCGGGCAGAATCCTGGGTGCTCATATGCTGGGGCACAATGTTGAGGAAGTCATAAACACGTTTGCGGCTGCAATCGCGACCGGATCAACCATTCGGGATCTAAAAAAGATTCCATGGGTTTTTCCGACCGTGACATACGACACATTCATGAGGCTGTAGAAACTCGTACTCGTACTCAGTGAAGCCGCAGGCGAAACGGTACTCGTACTCGTGACTCGGATTGCTTTGTCGTTGCGAAACGCTTCGATTTACGAGTACCGCATCGCTTTGCTCTGCTGAGTACCGTTCAGGCGCCTTCGCGC
>CAZEMW010000846.1:0-1622 GCA_964513105.1 uncultured Fibrobacterota bacterium | reverse complement strand
CCGCCCCGTATGGATACAACGGGAGCTGCGCGACGCTTCAGGAGCTTTTTTATCCACCATTCAGCCACGGGATAGATCAGAATCCAACTGACGGGCAGATCACCGATTTGGTTGAATACCTGCGCTCGCTTTAGGTTTTTTGTATAACAAATCCACGCTTCACTCCGGCTTGGTCTCTTTGACGACTGCTGCGGGGTCGAAGCTTGATCTTGAGCCCTGGGGGAGAATAGCAGGCTGGGCGGCAAGCCTTCCCGAGAAATCGGATGTCTGTTTGGGATAAGCATTTTCCTCCGGCAACGCCGGATGATACCGGCGGTAGCACGAAAAAACAGTAAAATCTTATGCATTTTAAGGGTTTAAGTGATATATTGCAATGTATACAGTGGACGCAGCATCGTGCTGCCGCGAGTGTCATGGCACTTTTTTGCGTCCGCCGTCAACCGGATCCACGGTCTTTCGGCTCAAGAGACAACCTGCAGTACCCGTCGAAAACAGTTTGCCGTCGCCCTGGATCGTACGAATCTTCCATAGTTGGTCGTCCCTCGGCTGCGTCCCGGGAGGGCCGACAATTCACACGAGGGGGCTTTAATGGCACGTGTCACGCTCAGGCATGCCGGTCGATATCTTTCATTTTTTCTTCTCTGTGCGGTATCCTCCGTTCGCTCTCAGGCAACTCCTGTACAGATTGGAGAAGTGCTGAGCGAAGCCCTTCACCTCGCCGGTGAACTTCCCGGGGTCACAAAACCCGACTATGTCGCGCCCAACGATATCGCCGTTTCGAAAGACGGGACTAAGCTCTATGTTACGGGTGAAGCATCCCGTGAGCTGCTGGTAGTGGATATCGCTTCATCGGCCGTTGAGCACCGCGTGGAGCTTCCTGCCTCCCCCACCGGGCTTGTCGTCTCTCCGGACGGCGCGGAAATTTTCGTGACGTGTATGTCCGAGCTGCTTCCGGTCGGGGTCGTAGCCGTGGTGGATGCGCCGGCGCCGGAGATTCTCAGGACTTTTGAGGCCGGGCATTCGCCGCGGAGTCCTGTTTTGAACGACGCCGGGACGATTCTGTATGTGTGCAATCGTTTCGCGAATACCGTGACCGCATTTGATCCCTCGAACGGTGCCGTTAAGTGGGAAGCCGAAAGCCTGCGTGAGCCGTATGCGGCAGCGTTGACCCCGGATAATGCCACCCTTCTGGTGGCCGACTACCTGGTTCACGGACGTACCAACCGCGATACCGCTGCTGCCGTAGTGTCCTTTATCGATGCCTCCACGGGGGATGTCGAAACTCGTGTCCAGCTTACCAATGGGGCACAGAGTTGTGCGGATATTGCGGTTTCGCATGACGGTAAGTATGCGTATGTTTCTTTTGTTCGCTCGCTGCATACGATGACTCCATTGAACAGGATTGACGTGGGGTGGATAAACGCCAATGCCGTGGGCATAGTTAATATCGAACAGCAGCAGTTGGTTGGGTGCTTTCTGCTCGACGACAACGGCAAGGGGGCGGCAAATCCCAGGGGGCTTGCAGTGCGGGGTAACACTCTTGTCGTCGTGACGTCGGGAACTGATGAAATTCACCGCATTGATCTCAACAAACTGCATCAAAAGATCGCGGGAACGAGTGG
>CAZEMW010000845.1:0-1625 GCA_964513105.1 uncultured Fibrobacterota bacterium | reverse complement strand
GTCTGTAGAAGGGTGATCCAAAGGGGAAGGAAACAACCTGGACTGTGTAGTCGTCTCCGGCTTGCACATAGTCGGGTATCTCGATTTCCTGGTGACCATCATTCTCAACCGTGTCGGCCAGCGTCGCAACTTTTCTATTGTCCTGGTACAAGAGTATGCTAACCCAGTTGTAGGGCAAACCACGTGATTTCCAGTCAATACTCGCGTGTCGGCGTTTCCAGACGACCCCTGGTCTCGGGTTGCTCACTTTAGTTGCGGGGGCCGACAACATAATGAATTCTTCCGAGAATGAACCATGCTCAGGTTCTCCTTTCGTGGAAACGCGAATTCTATATCCCGGTCCGGCACGAAGACCCCAGTCCGGGGTCCATACATAGGGCGCTTTATAAGAAGTATTTGTAATTACGTTCAGGAATTCGTCTCCGCGGTATAGTGCAAGTACTACCCTCGAAGGCCCTTCTTCGCCTTTCCAGCGGATGGTGTCGGGGATCCCGGGCCGAACCGTGTCGCCGGAGCCCGGGGTGACAATTCTGACTCTTGGTTCCCGTAAGTAGAATGCATGGCTGGAGCCAAGGACTCTTGAGTACGGTTCGGTGGTGGAAATCCTGATCGAGAATTTCGATGAGAGATCAGTGTTGTGGTACGGAGCCCAGTAGTAATCACCATCGTTGCTGGTAGAGAGTGCGATAGTACTGACAGGTCTACCATTCTTCAGAAGCTGAATGGAAACCTGTTTGAAACTAATTCGTGCGGGGTCCCAACGGATCTGGTAAGATTGCTGAGTAATCAGTGTATCGCCTGATTTCGGTCTGGTGACGATAACCGGGGCGGCTTCTACACGAAAACTTCGGCTATACCCATACACGTCATGATCAGGGATTTGCATGGCTTTGATGCGATACGTGTGTCCTGTGTCCAGGTCTTCAGGAACAACCCAGTCAGTTTCACCCTTCTTCGTGGCCGACGATAGTATCGTTTGTACCTCTTCGTTTCCTCTATAGAGGTGCAGGGAGATGCTGCCCCCGGAAGTCGGCGCGGTGGTGTTCCATTCAAGATAGATTATGTCTCCTCCGACAAAAACCGAATCTTCCGGTAAGAACACTTCAATGCCTTCAGCCCCGAGCACTCCGGTAATTCCCAGGGCGAACATCATACATGTGGCCCTAAGTCTTCGTATTTCCATATTTCCTCCCCCGCAGTGTGAATTCCCCGAATCGGCCATTCGGCCGGAACAAGAGGCGAGTTTTCTATCCTTCCTGAAATGCCCACCGCCTCGGCTGCGAAGCGGGCAACCGAAACATCCGATTAGCCGATGAGTCGGCTGCGAAACCTGGGCTAAAGGACTATCTCGCCACGACAATTCTCTCCCTAAAAACTTTTCCATCCATCCGAAGCACGCACAGATACATACCCGCCGCCGGGTTGGTCTTCATGAGCGGCATTTCGTAATAGCCCGCGTTCGAATGGGTACGCCGGATCTTGTTGATGTGGGTTCCCCGTGCATCATAGAGTTCAAGCTCAACGGTACCGCCCTTTACGGTGGCGTATTTCAGTACCGGACCTACCCCTCTCTGCATGGCGGTCCGCACCGACGGCAAGTCCGTGAACATCGACGGCGACTACAC
>CAZEMW010000844.1:0-1632 GCA_964513105.1 uncultured Fibrobacterota bacterium | reverse complement strand
CTTTCGACCTGCTCACCCACCTGAACCATGTCGGTTTCCAGGTCCTTAACCTTAATCCGACGGAATTCTCTGATCCCGGTACCGGCAGGTATCAGGTTACCCATGACAAGGTTTTCCTTCAATCCAAGGAGATCGTCGACCTTACCCTCAACCGCCGCTCTCGACAGAACTTTCGTAGTCTCCTGGAAAGATGCCGCACTGAGGAACGAATCGGTGGTGAGAGAGGCCTTGGTGATTCCAAGCAACATCGGCTTGAATGTCGCAGGCTCTCCGCCCTCCGAAATGACCATCTCGTTTTCCTCCCGAAGACGTCGTTTATCAACATCGTCTCCTTCGAGGAATCCGGTGTCACCGGCCTTGTTGATTCGTACCTTACGCAGCATCTGAGATACGATCACCTCTAAATGCTTATCGTTGATTTTCACCGCCTGGAGTCGATACACGGCCTGGATTTCATCCAGCAGGTACTTCTGAACCGCATTCTCCCCCATTATACGGAGGATGTCGTGCGGATCCACCGCACCTTCGCTCAAACGATCGCCCGCCTTTACCCGGTCCTTCTCGTGGACCCGCAAGTGCTTCCCGGTTGGAATTGCATACTCACGAGCTTCACCGCGGTCGTCACGCACAATTATCTTGCGAGCACCACGCTCGATATCACCGAATTCCACAAAACCGTCAATCTCCGTCACCACGGCCGCATCTTTGGGACGACGCGCCTCAAACAACTCGGCAACACGCGGCAGACCACCGGTAATATCGCGACTTTTACTGCTGTCCCGCGGTATCTTCACCACGATATCACCCTTGCTCACCGCATCCTTGTTTGCAACCTGCAGATATGATCCCGCGGGAACCGCGAGATTCGCGGTTCTCTTTCCGCTCTCGTCGTAGATCTCAAGATGCGGATGCAGACGACGCTCCCGGTGCTCCATAACCATTCGGTTTGTGAAACCGGTCTGCTCGTCGTATGTCTCACGAAGGGTTTCACCCTCAACAATATCGACAAACTTCACCGTACCCGTGGTGGTGGCTACGATAACATTATTATACGGGTCCCACTCGAACAGTTCCTGCCCCTTCGTAACCGTGTCACCATCGTCAACATGCATAAGTGCACCATACGGCACGTTGTATCGATACCGCTCACGATCCTGATCATCGAGGATACCGACTTCACCGGCTCGGTTTCCAACAACCAGCCCGTTTTTGTGCTTGATGGTCTCCACATTGTAGAGCGCCACCTTACCGTCAATCTTTGCAATTTCCTTTGACTGGGCAATGAGTCGCGAAGCCGTACCACCGATATGGAACGTGCGCAGCGTCAGCTGCGTACCCGGTTCACCAATACTCTGGGCCGCCATGATACCAACCGACTCACCAAGGTCGACATTCTTACCCGTGGCAAGATTCCGACCATAGCACATGCCGCAGATACCGTATCGCGCATCACAGGTAAGCACCGACCGGATGCGCACCATCTCTATCCCGGATTTCTCGATTTTCGCCGCCAGGATCTCGTCTATCAACGTATTTGCCGGACACAGCAACTCTTCGGTAACCGGATCGTAGACATCCTCAAGGCACACCCGTCCCACTAGACGCCCGGCGAGAGATTCCATGACCTCATCC
>CAZEMW010000843.1:0-1637 GCA_964513105.1 uncultured Fibrobacterota bacterium | reverse complement strand
CGGACATCTGGGATTTCGAGGAACGACTCGCCCCCGACGGAGCAAGCGTGACCGCCTATCTTGGCCCACTCTCGCTCGAGGGAGTATACATCCCCCTGTTTAAGCCGGCCCTTCTTCCGCCCGAAGGAATTCTGAGTGCACTGGTGCGCCCCGAAGATCCAACCGATGACTTGGCCCTTCCGGGGACGGAATTGAGGGTCACCGACACAACCGTGCTGGTGGCAGCACCTGATCGAACACTCAACAACAGCATGGCCGGTGCACGGCTGACCGGCTTGCTGTTCGGCTACGATTTTTCGCTGAGCTACGCCTACGCTCGAGGAAGCGTCCCGGTCCCGCTCATCACCGAGGCACGTCTAAACGTGTTGGACGCTACGGCAATGCAGATTCCGACGGCGGTAACGGTCGAACTTCGGTATCCCCGATTTCATATGATCGGAACCGATCTTGCCGGCGCGCTTGGGCCGGTTGGTGTTCGGGCCGAGGCAGCGGTTTTCTTTCCGGACGAGGTCAGCGGCCCATTAGAGATTTCACCTGATGTATTCGGTTCGTCTCCGCCTGCCCCCGTGGTGACCGGGCTCGAGGATTCCCCTTTCTTCAAGGCGGTAGCGGGAGTAGATTACACGTTCCCCAACGGAATCTACGCCAATCTGCAGTATCTTCACGGATTCTTTCACGAATACGGAGACGATCTCAACGACTATCTGATTTTCGATGCGGACTGGGAGGTTTTCGACAACAAGCTGCGCCTCTCCCCGCTCAACGCTGCGATCACCGTCTCCGACTGGGAGGACCCCGAAGAGACTTACGCCGTGTTGTATGTGCCGCAAATAGAATATCTGCCAAGAGACAACGTTACTCTGGCACTGGGGCTTCATTGGGCAAAAAGCGGAAATTTGAATCCGTTTGGTGTTTTGGAGACGGCAAACGAAATCTTTGCGAGGGGAACGTTTTCTTTCTGAGCTGTATTGCGAAACTTGGACTGAGACTGCGAAATGTTTATTATTTTTATGAAAAGTCCGCAAATACCGGCACGAGGCCGGCAAAAATTGCAATTGCTTTGTCGATTTCGTATAATCATAATGGGATGTGTTGGGCTTAACCCAGGTTTCCAAGCCCTCCTTTGCCGGCAGGATCATTGCTTTCATGCCCTTTCAAGGACAGTTCACACGCTTTGTGACGTCGTTATCCATCGGTTTGCGTGCTGAGGAAATAACAAGGAGTATTCGCATGGGATACCATGTAGGAGATCGAGTAGTCTACCGTAAGGCAAAGTTTTCCCCCCACCCGGGCCCCCGAGCCAAGAGGGTATATCCTTCACCACGAGGCGAATTGTATTCCTACGAAGTAGAGAAGTTCTGGACTGTTTGCGGCATTGAGGAAGACGGGACTGTGCTGGCCCGAACCCCCGGCGGGAAAATCCATCGCCTGAACCAGAATGATCCTCGCTTGCGAAAAGCCGATCCGCTGGTAAAGCTACTCAAAGGCGACCGTTTTCCGGCTCTTAAATAGTGCCTGTCCGAAAAACCCCGTTCATCGAGTCCCGAATTAACTTCGGGAAGATGAACCCGCCGTTTCCGGTCGAAAACGGGCACCTCGACTCCGCTCGGCGTCCGTTTTCGAGGGTTTTCGGACAG
>CAZEMW010000842.1:0-1638 GCA_964513105.1 uncultured Fibrobacterota bacterium | reverse complement strand
GCACGAGAAGATGAAATTCTTTGGTTGCGGCTTTGCCGCGCCGTGAACTCTTTGTCCGACAAATCCGCGCTTCGACCCGGCTCACTCCGGCAAGCTCAGCACATGGCGCCATTCGGCACAACAATACTTCCTGAGGTGGAAAAAGAATATACGCCGAAGTCTCCCGGAAAGCTCGAGATGAGATTACGTCGTTTTCTAATCGTTTGGCGGCACAGCCCGACCACTCTGTTTCCCGAGTCCATTACCAGACCCATGCGCCTGGACTTCCGTTTTTCTTCGGTGCCGGGGTTATGGTGAACAACAAAAGAGGCTTGAATCGATCGAGGATTCAAGCCTTCTTTTGCTATTTTCAGTTTCGGACCACGGTCCCGCGCGGTTACCCCGACGCGCTATCGTGGAATATCGAGTTCCTGTCCCGGAAAAATCAGATTTTCGGGTTCGTTGTATTTGGGATCTTCGACATTATTCACGTAACGCTGATAGGAATTGTCTATCAGATTTTTGTTCGCACGATAGAGTTTCGGCCACTGCGTCGCGTCGTCGTAGATAAAATCGTACTCGGAAATGCGATACAGACAGTCACGCCGCTCCGGAATCAGTCGAACCGTGTAGGTCATCGGTTTGTCGGGGAGGTTCGCTTTCACGCGTTCAAGCAATTCCTCGAGATCAATGATCTGGTCACGGATTCTCCACAGGTACGATACCGGTTTTGCTTTCAGCGCGGCAATTCGCGCTTCAATTTTTCTGATATCGTCCATGCGCTGAGCAAGCTCGTCGGGCATGAGCCCAAGAAGCAGCTCGAGCTCCTCGCGGATTGATGCGATCTCATTCTCGGCGTCAATGACATCTTGTTCGGTTATGCCGAGGATGTCATACTTTTCCTGAATGATCGCCGCAATCTGCTGATCGAGATCGGCCAACTGCTGCTTGAGATCCTCAATTTTTGCCTGTTCTTCGGCAATTTGCTCTTTGGCAATCTTTTCTCTTTCCTGGGCCTGTGCCAGGGCCAGTTCGTACTCTTCGTACGTCATCTCCGTTTCCTGCCCAAAAGCAGAAAACGAAAGAGCGCAACACAAGAGAACCATGCCCGCATACTTCATATGGTGCCTCCTCCTCGTGTCTTATCCGTACCGTATAAGTGTTATCGATTCTCCATCTTTTGTTTCAGCTCATCACGCTCTTCTTTGTGCTCGGCCAATTCGGCTTCTTTCTGCGCGAGTTGGGCCTCGAGCGCCTGTCGTTCCTGGCGCAATTCAGAGAGTTTCCTCTCTGCGGCTTCAGCCGCATTCCTGGCTTCCTCGAGTTTTGCGAGCTCTTCTTCACTCGGCCGCTTTGTACAGCCGGTGGTGAAGCTGAAGGCTGCTACAAGAGAGCCGAGGACAAATAGCTTGGTGAATGCTCGCGGACGCATCATACCGTAACCTCCTCCGATTGAGGTATCGAATTGTTATTAGCGATTTTAGCAGAACCCGTTATAAAAATAATTCGGGCATACTACTCATAATATAATCTGCTATCCAGGGAAATCAAGGAAAAAGCTTTCCGTTTTTCGAATTTTCTGCTTTGGTTCTTTACCCGGAAAGCCCGAGAAGACTTGGCGTCGGCGTATGTGGTGCATCTCCGGTATGAGCCTCAAGC
>CAZEMW010000841.1:0-1643 GCA_964513105.1 uncultured Fibrobacterota bacterium | reverse complement strand
GGACGTGAGACGTAAGAAGAGATGCCGCGATCCCCAAACCGAGAAGCGTCGCATTGAGAAAAGACGGGAAGTCTGTTAGTGCTTTCATGCGCCAAACCACAAAGGGAAGCCAGGCGATTACAAACATTTTCCCATCATGCCCGGGATAAACATGCGAAACGAACTCCGGGTTTAGCATGTACAGAATTCCGCCCAGGAGAGAAATCGGCTTCGAAGCCCCAAATCCCATGTGCAGCATCAGATAGAACATGATCCCGGCAAGCAGGACATGGACAACAAGCTTCAATCCCAATGCCCTATGAATCGGGAAAAGAGCCTGGAGCAGAAGAGAAGGTGGGTACATGGCGTCACCGGCGGAGGCATCGATTGACGGCATCCCACCGAGACGGGACTTAAGCCACATGGGGATCTGTCCGTGTTCTACAACGGCATTCCTGTACAGTACACGCCAATCCAATCCTCCAATCTGGTCGGAACTGACCAGCATCTTGTCGGAAAATAGAAACGGGGCAAACAGTATCATAACAATCACAGTCATGATACCGATGTGGACAATATGACGATCCCAAAGCGTGCGAGCCTTTTCACCCGTGTCGCTTGATTGTATCTCGTTCATCTCAGACGATGAATTCGCCTTCTCGACCGGCTTGTGCTCCTTTTTCGAGCTCACGTACACCCCCGACTATAAGACTAATCGAACCACAGGAATAGTTGCGATATTTGTAACAAGAATACTACGATTTTATGGACGGCCTATGAAGGCCCGAACCGTCACGCAACGAATGAGGATGGACACAAAATACATGAAACGGGCCATTTCGGCAATTCTGACGTTTTTTCTTCTCCTCTCTCCTATGTGTGGAGATGAGGATCCCCACAATGATGGAGAGCATACGGATACCGATTCCCTTCTATTTACCCCGGGGGGACGCCGGAGGACAGTGCCGCTCTTCAATGAAGGAATGTTGGACACAATCGCCGATCTCCAAGAGGCCGTATCCGATTCTCCAAAAAATACCGGAAGCCTTGAACAACTGCAGCGCTACTGTCTCGACACCGTAACCGGCTCATTCCTTGTTGTTGGCAAGGGAACCGCAAATCCAGAGCACCCACCGTCGGCAATAGAGCAGGGGCGAAGACGGGCAGCGATTTATGCGGGACAGCAATGGGCTCTGTACCTCAAGGCCCACCATATAGGAAGACGAATACCCTATGGAGAAGAGATCCGCGGAAAAGTGATGTACAGCAAGGTTCTCATGGAAAAAACCGAATCGGAGACCTTATCGGTGCTGCTGCAAGTCCCTGTCGGAAGCGTTGTCCTTGAAGAGTCCACGACATATCAAACCTCTCCGGATCAGCCCGGCAAACCGGAAAACTAGCCCAAGTTTCGCAGCCGACCAAACTTTCGGCGACACCCTTTCTCCGGCGATCGAATGCCCCGACTGCCTTGCTCATACCGAAATCACCGGTATTCGCCCCATTCTCGCCTTGCCGGCGCACGGTATCACCCGGCACGGTTATCGGAAGGGACGCTATAGAGTTCCCCCAAGGACGACATTATCAATTAATCGTGTTCCGGTTTCCTCAGTACGACAGGCGACTGCCAGGAGTCCGGACACCACTTCGGTATAGATGGGTTGCAG
>CAZEMW010000840.1:0-1644 GCA_964513105.1 uncultured Fibrobacterota bacterium | reverse complement strand
GGCTGCCGACAATCGGCAAGAAAAGTGCGTGGCGACTTGCCATGCATTTGCTTGAGCGTGACCAGGGCGAACTTACTCACCTTGCCGACTGTATCGGTTCGGTGAAAGAGCGAGTCAAGACCTGCTCTTCATGTTTCAACTATAGTGAAACGCCTGAATGCCCGATCTGCTCCTCCCAATCCAGAAATAGAAGCCTGATCTGCGTGGTGGAGAAACCGACCGATGTTTTCACAATTGAACGGGCCGGACGATATCGCGGACTATACCATGTTCTCGGCGGTGTGCTCTCTCCAATCAACGGCATAACTGCATCGAAGCTGAAAATTGCGGAACTGGAGCGGCGCATCGATTCGGAGAGACCCGACGAGATCATTATGGGTCTGGGAGCGGGTACCGAAGCGGAAACGACCGCGTTGTATATAAGCAGAATCATGAACGCGCGTGGTATCCGAGTGACACGCCTGGCGCGAGGATTACCGGCGGGAATGGACCTTGAATACGTCGATCAGGTCACACTGGCCCAGGCCCTCAATGAAAGAACCGACATACGCTATGGAGACGATTCCGAATAACAGAACCAATCCCGTGAGGTATCATGCGCAGATTCATCGGTAACTTTCTGAAGCGAATAACGGCATCCTTTCTGTTCCTCGGGTATATCCCCGGCGCACCGGGAACATACGGTGCAATTGCAGCCACCGCGGGAATCTGGTATCTCAACAGACTGTATCCCGCCTTTTTCGGTCCGCAGAATGCTGCTCAGTACTGGCTCGTCGCCGTCGTTCTGACCGGCATCGCCGTGTGGGTGTCCAATGGTTCCAAAGAGGTATTCGGCCGGTTCGATGCGAAACAGATCATTATCGACGAAGGTGTCGGCATATTCATTACCTTTATGGCGGTGCCGCTCACCTGGAGGACTCTGCTACTGGGACTTCTGCTCTTTCGGTTCTATGACATACTGAAGCCGTTTCCCGTGCACAAATTCGAAGAACTCGACGACGGTCTCGGGGTCACGATGGACGATGTCGCGGCGTGAGTGCTTGCGAATCTGACACTCTTGCTTATCCACGGAATCTACCATGGAATCAAATCCTACCTTTGAGCAACGGGTCCACCATATCGGGTCGGCGCTTCGAGCAGCCGACAGTACCCTGTCGGTCGCCGAGTCGTGTACGGGAGGGATGCTTGGGGCCGCGATGACCTCCATTCCCGGCTCCTCCGAGTACTTTCGGGGTGGCATTATTGCGTACTCAAACGAAATCAAGCACGAAATTCTCCGTGTTCCAACCGACACCCTTACTCAATTCGGCGCCGTCAGCGAACAAACAGTGGAATTCATGCTGCGGGGAGTAGCTCGTCTGTTTTCTTCCCGGTGCGCCGCTGCGACCTCCGGAATCGCAGGCCCCGGCGGAGGAACCGAAAAAAAGCCGGTGGGTCTGGTCTACTATGGAACGCTAGTCGGCGAGAAAATCCGGGTGGAACGGCAAATCTTCAGTGGCGATCGCACATCAGTCCGAGATCAGGCAACCGAGGCGACTCTCTCCCAACTACTCGCCGAGCTGCAAGCCGGCAAATAGGGCCGCGCTGAAAATCAAAAATCAAAAATCAAAAATCAAAAATCAAAAATCAAAAATCAAAAATCAA
>CAZEMW010000839.1:0-1648 GCA_964513105.1 uncultured Fibrobacterota bacterium | reverse complement strand
GTGCAACAGATCGACAAGGGAAATATCCTGGTAAATCTGGGGCGAACCGAGGCTCTTCTTCCCTATCGCGAACAAATTCACAAAGAACGGTACCGACAGGGCGATCCGATCCGTGCCTGCCTTATCGATGTGAAGAACAATCTGAAAGGGCCGCAGGTTATCATTTCGCGAACCAGTCCCATGTTTCTGGAAAGACTTTTCGAGCTTGAGGTCCCTGAGATTTTTGAGAAGATTGTCAGGATCATTAAAGTGGTTCGCGCCCCCGGCTATCGCGCAAAAGTGGCCGTTACATCAAGCGACAGCCGAGTGGATCCGGTCGGTGCCTGTGTTGGAATGCGGGGTAACCGGGTTCAGGCAATTGTGCGTGAGCTGTCGAACGAACGAATGGATATCATCAACTGGATTGATGAACTGTCCATGCTCGTACGAAGAGTTTTTTCACCGGCGGAGGTTAAGAGAGTTATCGAAGTCGGTACTACGAAGCTTGTAGTAATCATAAGCGAAGAGGACCTCGCCCAGGCAATCGGGCGGGAAGGGCAGAATATCCGGCTTGCGTCCAAAATGCTGGACAAAGAAATCGATGTGTACGGAGATGAAGAGTTCTCACTCTTCACCGATGAACAGCGTGAAGAAGCGCTTCGGGAGCCGGAGCCGGAGTTTGAAGAAGAGGAAGTCGCTACTGAAGAATCGGAAGAAACCGCTGTTTCCGAAACCGACAATACCGAGGCGGAAGATACGGAATCCGAGGAGTCCGACGAAGGTATCGAGGAAGAAAATATTGAGGAAGTAGAGGAAGAAGAAGAAAAAGCCGAAGACGAAGACGAGTCTGCGATGCAGGAAATTGTCGAAAAGGCAATTGAAGACAATGTCGACGAGGAAGAAGCCTCGGAAGAAAAAGAGTAGGCGCCGAGGGCCGACCCTAATCGGCGCCTGTACCGGTGAGGTCTGCGTTTCCACCGGTGCTCAACGATGCTGAAAACGTATACAAATGTATTTTACAGCAGTTTTCACAAAGTCTGTCCAGAGACGAGCGTCGGGGTCTGCTTGTTTTTTGCGGATATGCAAGCTAGTGTAGGGGACGATAATGGCTAAAGAAAAAGTTTACAAGCTGGCCAAGGAATTCCGGGTTTCGAGCGAAGCCCTGGTTCAAATGCTTCGCGGCATGGGTATTGCCGTAAAAAGTCACATGAGCACTGTCGACGACAGTCTTCGTGACGAAATCAAGAAGCGGTTCGAACAGGAACGCGCCGAAATCAAACGTGAATACGAGCGTAAGAAGCAGATGCTTGCCAAGGCAAAAGAAGATATGATCAGCCGAGGGAAACCGGCTGAACCCGAATCCGCCGATAAGCAATCGAAGAAGGAAGATGGGAAGTCCGAACCCGCCAGGTCGGATTCTGCCCCGGCGCCGGGAGAAGCCATGGTTGAGCGACCGTCGGCTCCACAGAGACGTCGTTCTGGTCCCCGCACGCCTATTCCGCCTCGTCCTCGCCGAGAGCAGCCTCGCGCCGACGACGGAATAACGGTAAGCCGCCCCGAGAGCCGAGGTCCCACCGAAAAGAAGGAACAAGCGCAGGGCCCGATTCCTCCCAAACCTACGACCGGCAAAAAAGGAGGACGCAAGAAAGGCGGCAAAAAACGCCAGGAG
>CAZEMW010000838.1:0-1654 GCA_964513105.1 uncultured Fibrobacterota bacterium | reverse complement strand
CGCTGCAAGACCTCCTTCGAAAAACTGAACGCTCGATGATGTTTCTTCGGGAGTACTTCTTGTATAAGGAGTGGTTTGTACGACCGGCCCCGTACGTGCTGGGGGAGAGTATCCCCGAAACAATTGAGAACATCGCCCACAAACGGGATATGAGCTTCAACCCCGGTGTTTTTGAGTTGGAACAGAGGAGAACGGAGCTCAGACGTGTTTTCCGTATCCATGCCGAATGTACCAGACAGGGTGTGTATCTTACGGAAACACTAGTGCAGTATCTTCTGCATTTCTCCGAAGAAGAGGTTCCGCGACATGTAGCATGGGACTTTACTCATCGACGATCACAGCTGGCCCGCGGGGAGGTGCTTTTCGATCCCGCCAATGAGATCGATCGCGACCTGGTTTTTACTTCATTTGCGCACATATACCGTTATGGAAAGGAGTCGGTAGACCGGCCTTCGATTGTGTACCTTTGGCTTCGATTTATCGAAGCCGCGAAGCGGATTCAATCATCTCTTACCGACGGTTGCTGGCCGTGGCTTCCGCGCCACCCGCACTTACCGCCAATGCTCGGCCCACTTGTTCAGGATCAGTATAATCGACATCGTGCACAGGCGCGTATGGTGCGAGATTTTGTCGTGACGGCATACCGAAGAATGCATCCTAAGGGTTTTCGAATTCGGGTAATCCCGAATATCACGTACGGGTTATTCTGCCTTGCGCCCATTTTGCCCGATATTTTACAAAGAGGAATACACCTTTCGCTTGCCGGGATATCTTCGCGCTACTGCGATGATATGAATATCAGCGAATTCAGTTTATCCGACTCCAGCGTTACGCCTCTTAAACCGTATCTTTTCAGCACTGCGAGCAACTTTGGTACTCTGAACAGAGATCGTATACTGATCGTGGTTGACGGGACTATGGAACCGATTGATCGTCGACGACCCGATCGTATGAGGCTTCCAAAGGCACACCGGGGATATCTCAATCATATCGTTGCGGTTAACTATGTGCGAAGTAAGTACGGGTATGGAATGGATAATCCGGAGCGGGAAGTCGCCTCCGCACTGGATCTGCCGGAACGGTATGTGAAGAACCTCGTGCGAACGGTACCGTTCCGAATGCTGGAGCGCACCTTGCTGCTCAGTTTCAACCGTGATTCGCTGCTGTCTTTTCAGAAGCGAATGAATACCGGGAGAACCTATTACGGATTTGCCCAGTGGAACCCCGACGGTCTCACGGCGTTGAGTTCATCGCGGGGATTTCCAGAACGGGACATACCGTGCGCCGAAGCAGAGTCCGTGACAGCTCCGCTGTTACTGTTTGTCAGTATGAGCGGAGTGTTTCGGGAAAAGGAGATCCCGGCGTTTTTTGACAACAAGCCCGAAGTCGAAAAGGCGAGAATCGTATTGGGCCCCGAAGGTGTCCGGTTGGATACGGGCTGGCCCCATCGGGAGCGCGGCATAGAGGTGCTTTTCCCCGAAGGCGAAAACCGGTAGATCTGATTTGCTCGGCCGAAGGGAACACTACAAAATTCCTACCCGTCTTTAGTTTGGCTGGTGGGGGTTCTAACCCACGTTTGGCAGTCGAAAGCCGCTGTCCCGAGATAGTATGTTAAGAAGGTGGCATTTAACGGAGCACTCTCGTATGTTGAAGG
>CAZEMW010000837.1:0-1655 GCA_964513105.1 uncultured Fibrobacterota bacterium | reverse complement strand
GTATTATTTGTCAGACATCAAAGGAATTATCTGTTTGATCTTCGGTGACTGAGCGACGCCGAAGTCTGATTCTCGATCTTTGAGCCGGTTACCGAGCGAAGCCGAGGTATCCGGCTACGTCGGCTTAGCTTTGTTTGCGTCCTTTCAACTCCCGCAGCATTCCGAATGCCTGTTTCAGGGCTTTCCTGGTCACCGGAACCGAAATGTATATGATCGCTGTGAGGAGAATGGATGAGACCGTGAGTGACAGTATGCCGGTAATCATGTCGTCTGGGGAAAGAACTACTCGAAGCAAATACAGTGCCCCGGTGACTACTGCCAGAATGAGAAAAAACGGAATTATTCCGAATGCGAAGTCCTTGCTTGATACCGCTCCTTTTCGGCCGGCAAGAAAGACGAGAAGGGGTGTGACAACAAGAAGGTTTGCCCCCGTATATGCCGCCGCCACCCCAACCGGGCCCCAACGCAGCCCCACCACAAATGACAGCATCGAAATGAGCGAATTGATAATTCCCCAGCGCAGCAGTTCGCCGGCTCTGTTCTGAGGGATGAAAAGCAGGCCGTTTGTCATGAGCAGAACCTGAAGCGCACCGGCGATACTGAGCCATGCGAAAATGGGCCCCGCGGCCGTCCATTGCTCTCCGAGAACCAGTCGTACCACCCAATCGTGACCGACTATCAGCACTGAGAAGAGTGGAAATGGAATGAGTTGAACCCCCAGAAGCTCCAGAAACGCTCGACGAAACCGCTTGGGTTCCTTCTGCAGTCTGGACAGTGCAGGCATAGCCACGGCAGTCAGGGGCTGACGGAGCTGATTCAGGGGTTCGAGAAGCAGACTATAAGCTTTACTGTACAATCCAAGCGATTGTGCTCCCCAGAACTTTCCTATTAGTATGTTGTCGGTATTTCGGGAGAAGTAATTGACAACATTGAACCCCGTAAGATTCCCGCCGAGGGCGAACATCGACCGTGCTCCGACTCTGCGATGAGGAAGACCGGGGCGCCAGGGAACGGCGAGCCAGGGAAGAAGGGCGGTAAATACCGATGTACCCAGATGCATTGTTACGAGTGCCCAGTACCCGGCTCCACGCCAGGCCGCGGCTATAGCCAATCCGATGGCCGCGGCGATCGAGATCGTCTGCAGTATTTCAAGTGTGAAAAATCGCATGTGCCGCCTGAGAATCGCCTGGTGTTGGATACCCAGGCCGCTAATGGGAAACCCCACGGCGAAAACAAGAGTAATATGTGTCAGTTGTGGTTTGTCGTAGAACCAGGAAACCGCGGGGGCGAGGGCGGCCAGGATAATGCCTATGACTAGACTAACCGCTACATTAGCCCAGAAAAGACTGCTGATCTGCTTATGGGTAATCTGATCTTTCTGAATGGTGGCGATGGAGAGTCCCATGCTCTTGAACATGGTGGCGAAGTGTGTCACCACGGCGACCATCGCAATCAAACCGTAGTCCTCGGGTAGAATAAGACGGGCGAGCACCATGGTCGCACCGAGGCGAAGGACAAATTTTACGGCTTGTGAAACGGCGGTGACGGCTCCGCCCCTGACCGATTTCTTCTTGAGGTCCTTATCCAGGTCAGTCCCGTTGAGATAGTGATCCCAGGATTCTCGCGTAGAACTATTCGGCGACATTCACTATCCC
>CAZEMW010000836.1:0-1657 GCA_964513105.1 uncultured Fibrobacterota bacterium | reverse complement strand
TCAAAGGTCAAAGGTCAAAGGTCAAAGGTCAAAGGTCAAAGATCAAAGGTCAAAGGTCAAAGGTCAAAGGTCAAAGGTCAAAGATCAAAGGTCAAAGATCAAAGGTCAAAGATCAAAGGTCAAAGATCAAAGGTCAGAGATCAAAGGTCAGACTTCGACGCGGCTCAGTCACCGAAGGTTTAGACTTCGTCCGGCATTGGCGGTGTCGGTCATCGAAGGTCTGAGGTCAAGCTTTGGCTCCGCTTTGAACTCGATTGTCGGCCTTTTCCGGCTCTCCTCTTTTTCCCTGCCATATCTTTAATGAGCGGCACCTTCGTTTAACGCTCGACCACCGCCTTCACGGATCGACGACTTCGGGATTATATTGAGAGACATGGGATACTCCAGAGAAAAGCTGTTTCCAGACAAAGTGTCGATTGTTCCGGCACTGGCCGTCATCTTTGCCTTCGGAGCATTCTCCGAGCAGGTTGAGCTTCAGAATGGTTCTATTCTCACCGGGGACATCGTCGACGAGAACTCTCGCATACTCCGTCTCCGGGATGGAACCGATACACTTAGCATTTCCCAAAGCGAGATCGTAAAAGCAGACAGGGATTCTTCGGTTTCGGTGCAGGATGTGGCTGTCGCACTGGGGAATGCAGAATCAACAGGACGTTCCGATGTTCTTTCCGAAAGGGCGAAAAACGCATTTGATCGGGGTGAGTGGGTGCAGGCAGGTCGGCTTTTCGAGCAGTCGGCCGCCGTCGAGGCTTCGGGGCCGCATCCACGGAAAACTGTTATGCTCGCTCGGTGGACCTGGGCCGGGGGAGCGTATTATCGTGCAAAAGAATATCCCCGGTCGCTCAAGATGTACCGAAACGCTCTCGACGTATCCACCAGCCTGTCTTCCAAAGAGGATGTTGCAGAAAACCACGTGAACATTGCCGAAGTCCTTAAAGCGTCCGGACGACGTGAAGATGCATTGGAATGGTACAATCGTGCGCTGCAGCTTCCTCATACGCGTGGTCGGGACGATCTCATGGTCCGGATCAACAAGAGCATTGGTGGCATTTTTGAGAGCTGGGGGCTCACCGGACGTGCCCTGGAGTATTACACCGCAGCTCAAGCGGTTGCCGTACGCTATTCCATGGATGCTCAGGCGGCGCAGCTTTTCGGGAGAATAGGTGCAATACATGAAATGCGCGGAGATTATGTCAAAGCGTTGGCTTCCTATACCCAGGCGCTCTATCGAAATCGCCGCTTGGAAAGCGAGTATGCCGCGGCGCTGGATCTCCTGCACATCGGAATTACCGCAGGGCGTCTTGGTGAGAACAATCGTTCTGCGTCTGCTTTAAATGAAGGCGTTACAACTATTGAAGAGATTCTCCTTTCCAGTCGATCCAAAGGCGAGGCCGTCGATTTCAGGCTGCTCGGAGAGGCGTATCGCCGATTGAGTATCGCCGGTATCAAGAGCGGGCATTTCGGTCAGGCATTTTCGGCAATTCAGAAAGGGAATCTCATCGACCGCATAGAGGGAACCCCATCACTACTACGGAAACTGCCGTCTCTGGAAGAGTTGCGCTCTTTGGTCGGTAAACCAACAGCGGTGCTGGCCCTCGGAAGCGTTGAGCACCCAGAAAAACCGTTTGTTCTGGTCACTTCGGACACGGTTCATGCG
>CAZEMW010000835.1:0-1659 GCA_964513105.1 uncultured Fibrobacterota bacterium | reverse complement strand
GGGGGCGGCGGGGTAAACGGGTAGCGGGTAGCGGGTAGCGGTTGGCGGGTTGGCGGAAAGTGGTCCGAAATCCGAAATCCGCACTCCCCAATCCGAAATGGAATCAGGCGACGTACCTCGAAAGCTTGTTGATCGCGCCGTGGGCTATGGTGTCGGGGTAGGGGCACCAGCCGGGGAACATTGAGAGACGGCAGATATGACCTTTGAATATGATGAAAAAGATACGAAACTTCGTGCCGTGCCGAAGAAGCATCTCTTCATAGGTCTGCGGTACCGTGTGGCCTATCTGAGTCAGCCGAAGGTGCTCCTGCTCCTTGCGCTGGTAGATCACACAGTTGTCCGATATCACGAACCCGTTGATTGCCAGATTCCAGACTATCCGTGCTGGAATGTGCAGAGCTGCATTTGAAACGCGCACCAATCCTTCTTGTTCAAACGACATAAATCGGTGAACCCCTTCTTGTATGGAACTGTGATTTGTTAAAAAATAGTGCGAAACAGCATCGGCTGTTATTGCCGAACCTCCACACCTCGGCGTTGCAAAAGAGTCACAGGCAACGTTGCACTGCATCAGCCTCAAAGGATGTTCGAGGGTCCGTCCCCCGATTCGATCGGCAATTAGCATTTGATCGAGAATTGCAGTTGATCAGAACTGGCCGGTGGACCAATGAGCCGCATTTCAGTTCTACACCTCTTTGACCCATTTTCGAATGAAAACAGCGACATCTGCCTTGTCCAGTTCGCCCTTGGTCACCGAGAGAACAAAATCGGCGAACTTCTCCTGCGAGGCGGTGAAGTCATAACCGTTCAGAGCAAGAAAAACAAGTGCGGCAACGGCTCCGACCCGCTTGTTCCGATCGATAAACGGGTGGTTCTTCACGATAAGATAGAGGTAGGCTGCCGCCGTTTCGCAAATGCCGGTGTGAAGGTACTCGCCGCCAAAGGTGGCCGCCGGCATTCCGAGGGCCGACTTGAGCAATTCCAGATCACGAACACCCAACGAACCACCATACCGGGTTACTTGGTCCTGATGGATTTCGAGTACTTCGGACAGACTCAGGAATGTGCATTCAGCCATAGACTACTCCGCCAGTTTTTTGAGCGCCTTGGCGTACTTGTGGTTCACATTATCGAGAGCAGCTTTGAAAGCCGTCTGACGATTGGCATCTTTGACCGGCGTAAGCACCAGGGCTTGACCGTCCGTGGAAATTTGGAATGGCGTGTCGGCTTCCGCGCCAATCAGGTCGAGAATCGGTTTTTCAATCACCAGAGCAAGACTGTTTCCGTGTTTTGTCAGTGTTTTTACCATACTGAACCTCCACTCCCGTTTATACTATGTATACACAATGTATCACCTAAGTACTACGGGTGTCAATACCTTTTTATTGGAACATGCAATTTCATAGCCTTTCGAGTGCTTTCTCTAACCTTCCATGCACATAGTGGATATATCGCGGTGCCCCTGCCCTTTTTGAACCAAGAGAAGGTCATTCGTTGCGCTGTAGAGGTGTGTCGCGAAGGTATGCCAGTCCACGCGGTGTCAGGTGCTTATCAATTTCCAGCTTTTTTCAGCCAGTGTGCGAGTGGTTCGAAGGTCCGTCCCCGGTTCGAAGGTCCGTCCCCGGTTCGAAGGTCCGTCCCCGGTTCGAAGGTCCGTCC
>CAZEMW010000834.1:0-1664 GCA_964513105.1 uncultured Fibrobacterota bacterium | reverse complement strand
CGACTCCGCTCGATGAACGGGTGTTTCCGGACAGACTCTAAATAGTTTCGGTTTTTCAATTGGGAATATCGGGTTTGAGGAAGAACAAGAGGACGGATGCATTATGCAAGCTAAGAGACAAATGGGATTTTGCGGTCTTGTCGGATTTTGTTTTCTCATGGTGGTTACGGCAGTAACCGAGGTGTCGGCGCAGGGCGAGGGCGCCGGCGATCTGACGCCGAGTTTGAGTGAATGCATGAACATGCACGGCGATACGGTGCGGTCGGTCATCTCCGAGGTGTCGCGGCAACGCGCCGATCTGGTTACTGAAAAAAGACGAGTTCTGGATTCGTTGCTGGAGCATGATGCAACACTGATTGAAAAGAAGAATCAGTATGAACAGGCGCGAAATGAAACAGACTCAACGTCGCGGGCAGAGGCCGGGGAGCTGGCACGGGAAATCATGCGCATCCGGAGTGGAATGTATGAGCACGAAGCTGTTCTCTCTATTGAAAACGACCTGAACGCGGTTATTCGCGAACGGGCTGCGCTGGTCGATTCGCTGATAACACTGTTTCCCGAATGTTCGGATGCGTTCGAACGGTTGAAAAGATAATCCACTCACAGGAGCATACAGGCCCAATGTGCCGGTACCAAACTCATTATTTCAGGGATGTTGCGAACATGTTGTGTAACGGAAGAGTAGGAAGCTTGTTTTCCCTGCGCGTAGTAGCACTTTGCGGGATGGTGTGGCTCCTTGCCGGGGCGGTGCATTCGACTGCCTGGGGGCGTGTTGTATATGTTGATTCGTCGAACACCGAGGCGGAAGTCAAAGATGGAACCTCCTGGGAGACTGCATATGATATGCTTGAGGATGCTCTTGAGAATGTGCAGGATAACGACGAAATCTGGCTCGCGTCTGGAACATACAAACCTGAGAATACTGCCTATTTCCAGCTGGGTTCGGTCAGCGGTGTTGTCATTATCGGGGGATTCACCGGAGAGGAGAATTCTGCTGATGAGAGGCTCTCCTGGAGCTACTCACTGCTGAGCGCCGACATGAAAGGCGACGACAAGTTAATTGACGGTGTACCGTCGAACATCGGGGACAACAGGGAAGGACTTTTCTACCTTCATGATGCATACGATATTAGTATTCAGAACCTTTTCCTGAAGGGGGCCGGCTTTTCCGGGCCGATATATGGAAATAACTGCAGTGTTCGGTTTCTGAAATGCTCAATAAGTGATAACCACGGCTCGATAGTTGCCATGTTCAGTAGTTTTGATTATGTCAAATTCGAGCAGTGTACGTTTGAAAGGAATCTGGGAGACGGATTTGCTGTCGTTGAACTCAATAATTCCTCCATGAGCGGTATTGCCGAATTTGTGCGTTGCCGATTTAGTGACAACACGGGCCGAGCGCCCATTTTTGCGGGGGACAATGTCCAGTTGTCTGTGTTTCACTCGCTGTTCAGCAAGAACGGAGGGGAGGAAGCCGGTGGAATTGTAACTTCGGGAGCAGAATCCTATCTTACTAATTGTGTGTTTTATAGCAACTACGGAGAGACCTACTCAGGTGCGGTATACCACTATGGGCCGAGTGGTGATCACACGGTCGAGAACTGCTCATTCTACGAGAACACTTCCGGGGGATGGGAAGACCAATCGGCCTCAGTTCTTTATGC
>CAZEMW010000833.1:0-1668 GCA_964513105.1 uncultured Fibrobacterota bacterium | reverse complement strand
CAAAAATCAAAGACTAAACAGAGCTTCGTTTATCCAGGAATCAATGGCTTACATGGTATTTGGTGCTGAAGAAACAAGATCCTATATTTGAGGTGTACATGGCACCGAGATATCGCTGGAAGTATTCAACCGACGATCAACGAAAATGGGGGCGAAAAGCGCCCGTATTGATTCCTGGCAATTGTCGGTCGCCACACTAGTACCGGACGTACAGATCGCTGATCGACTCTCCCCGGTGAGTATGGAGAATTGCGGTGGCAAACAACTCGGCCACCGATACAACCGAAAGCTTGGGATTCATCTTTTCAGGACCGATGTAAACGGTATCGGTAACCACGAGACGCTTCAACGACGAGTTCTGTATTCGTTCCACCGCATTTCCGGAGAGAACACCGTGCACACAGCAGGACGTGATCTCCTCAACCCCCAAAGATTCCAGAGCGTTCACCACTTCGATAATGGACCCGCCCGAAGCAATCTCGTCATCGAAAATGATGGCCCTTTTACCTTCCACGTTACCGATCACATGCTGAATTTCGGGTGATTCGGAATCATCGGTTCTGCGTTTATCGAGGATAGCAAGCGGCAGCCCAAGGCGAATCGCATAGCGGCCGGCATGTTTTGCGCTTCCGGCATCCGGAGCCACAACGACCGAGTTGTCAGTACCCTCCTTGCAGAAGAAATCACAAAGAATTCTACCGGCAAGAAGATGATCAACCTGTATTCTGAAAAAACCCTGGATCTGGGGCGAGTGCAAGTTCATTGTCATCGCCCGATCGGCCCCGGCAGTGGCCAGAAGATCGGCTACCAGACGAGCAGTTATGGAAATACGAGGTTCATCTTTCTTATCGGAACGAACGTACGGGTAGTAAGGAAGTACCGCAGTAATCCGCGCCGCACTGGCATGTTTTATTGCATCGATCATAATGAGAAGCTCCATAAGCCCCTCATTTACCGGCACGCACGAAGGCTGTATGACAAATACGTCTTTGCCGCGAACGCTTTCAAGGACACGTACTTTCAGATTATCGTTGGAAAATTTCAGGATCTCACAATTTCCCAATTCTACACCGGCGTGGCGACAGATTCGCTTCGCAAGTGGAAGATTTGCATTACCCGAAAAAATCTTAAGGTCGTTACCGTCAGTGCCGCTCACCATCACACCTCTTCCGTCGAGCATTCATGTCCAGTTCCGGGACAGTACTTTTTCGCACCGTCTCGGCCCGGCCAAACGATTTCATCCCCTGCAGCCGATATGTGGAATCATTCCCGGTTCTCGGAGACTTCCCGCTTCACTTCGTCCCATTCAAAAGCCAGATCCATGATGGATTCCGAAATCAGCCGAGGTTGGCTGATACTTTTGGGCTCGAAATAGAAATCTCCTTCATCCAGTTCAAGCATGGCGAACACGGCTTCGCGACCGGTGCGGTTGCGATAAAAGGCATCGATCACTCTTCCCTTGGAGAAAATGAGATATCCCTTGCGCCGGCCACAGTATATATGAAGAACACCTTCGCGTCCGCCGATCTCCAGAAGCTGAATGGCATCGATAAGCCCGGTCTGCTTCAAATTGCCGGAGAAAACGAACGTCGTGTGCCGAACCGTGTCTTCTTCTTTGCCGGTTTTGCGTGGCATTAGAAAGAATACCAGAGCTGCTCCTCCCAGTAT
>CAZEMW010000832.1:0-1670 GCA_964513105.1 uncultured Fibrobacterota bacterium | reverse complement strand
GAATTATGCTTGAAACATGCGAAAAGGTGTCAACCAGATCACGCCATACGTTCTCGACACCGGTTTGCACAGCCCGACGGCTTTCATCGCCGGCGGCCCGCAATTCATCGATTCTGGTCCGTGTCTCATTCATTCTGTTCTCCAAATCGGCAATTGCCGTATCAAGCTCAACACGGCGCTCGGCGCCCTCTTCGGCCGCACGTTCCTTCAGTTCATGCAACTTTGCTTCGTACCGATTGAGTTTCGCCTCTATATCAATTCTGTACGCATCTTTGCTGCTCATTGTCATTTTGTCACCCCCGGTTTTTCTCCTCGAACTTCTTTGATTTCTCACTTCCATTCCGATCGGACATATGTTCCTCCGAGGCCGTTTTGTCTCTGCTGCTCGCCCGACGAGAATACGATTCCTGTAAGGCCTTTTCGATTTTCTGTGAGACTCTGTCAAGATAGTCGGGGACGGCCCAGGTTAGCCGCTTTCCATCGACACGAATCTCAAGGCCCATGACAAGGTTCGGATCCACATCGTACTGAATCGGTATTTCCCCGCCGGCGATATCGCTCAGTCCCGACTCCACCTTCTTTCGATCACTCTCCTTGAGTTCGCGAGGCGCGGCTACGACGCACGATTTGTCTTTCTCACGCAGAAGGTTCCGGATTTCTTCACCGTCTTTTTCCTCCGTTTCGCCCAGCCGTGCGAAAAGCCGCTCTATCGATCTCTTCTGCAGGTCATCGTTTGCCAGATCCCGCAGGATATGGCTGCTCAGTTCGACCGCTTCAAGTGCCGCTTTTCTGCGCAGCTCGGAGATTATCCGCTCCTGCCTGCTTTGCATCGCGGCTTCCCACTTTTTCTGTTGCTCCTCGACTTCCTCTCGTGCCTTCTTCTGGAGTTTCTTACGTTCACTCTCGACCTCATCCCTCATTTTGGACATCATGCTATCGCGTTTGTCTTCCAGTTCTTCGTGCTTTTTTCGAAGAGCCTCGCGTTCCTTCTCCGTTTCTTTCGCCCTTTTGTCGGCGTCGTCGAGTCGTGACGCAATCCTGTTCTCCCGTTCATCCATCGCTTTCAGGACACGTTTGAACAGCAGAAACCATAGAATTGCTACCAGAATCAGGAAATTGACGACCTGAGCCGCCAGTGTGACAAAGTCCACACCCATATCCATTAACCTCCCGCATTCTCAAGAAAATACGTCCAGTATGGATTCGTAAACAGTATTATGATCGCTATTACCAGGCAGTAAATCGCGGTTGATTCCACCATGGCCATTCCCACGAACAAGGTTCGCGTAATGGTATTGGTTTCATCCGGCTGCTGGGCCATTGCGCTCAGAGCACGCGCGAGTCCCAGTCCCTCACCAATTGCGGGACCAATGGCACCAATTCCGATACACAACCCGGCGCTCAGTATCGAAACCGCGGCGATAATTGTCAGATCATCCATTCGTTCGTCTCCTTTCTATCGGCATATGCCGTCGACAGCATCATATTCTCTTATCATCCGCGGGCTCCGGAGGCAATATATACCGCCGAGAGAACCGCGAAAATGTACGCATGTATTTGTCCAATTAACAACCCGAACACTTCCATTATAACCGGTACGAAGAACGGAACCAGCGATAGAAGCACCGCACTCATAAGGGTAGTACTCATCACATTTCCAAAAAGACGAA
>CAZEMW010000831.1:0-1686 GCA_964513105.1 uncultured Fibrobacterota bacterium | reverse complement strand
TCAATCTCGCACAACATCTTACGCATACTGCTCGTTCTCGGCTGCGAAACTTGGGTTAACGATTCCCAGCAGGAACGCGGCGATACAAGCGTAAGCAAGCCGTCGACCCGCATACCGGGGACGATATACACTGCCGCTCCCAGGCTGAGCGCGCTGACAGCAAGTTTCCCAAAAAATTCACCCATGGATCGTCCCCCGGCCGCCCGGTCCCTGGCGGAAGATAGAAAACCAAATTTCCAAGATCAAGAAAGGCTTTGAGTGTTCACCTGTTTTTGTGAGGAGCCTCTCATATCGAAGAACTACAACAGAGTGGGTTATCGCCTGCAACCGGGGCCGCCGGGGGACGCAGCCGGGGGACGGAGCTGCAATCCGGCATTCGGCTCCCCGCGGGGTGCTTTTCAGGTCCGTCCCCGGCGCTATCTGGTTTTGCGTGTGGTCGGGGCAGTCTGCGGGGTCCGTCCCCACCAGGACACGAGAATCGAATCAGCTTAGTCCCAGAAAGGAACGCCTCAGCTCGGAAACAGGTCCCGCCCACGAACAGCTGGTGCAGTTGATCGGAGTGTTTCGGGTGGGAAGTGAAAACGGTTCTGCGGGAGGATCCTCGGGTATGAGTCGGTGGAGACGGTTTACCCGAAAGGTCCGGTATACGATAGTGCTTTCACGCACATAGAACACTTCCGCCCCACATTGGGGACACAGCAGATAGGATCCGCGTGAGTCTATGTCGTGCGTTTGATCCATGAGATGCTTCTATGCCAAAACCGCTCAAAACATCAGCGATCGTGAGCGCTTGGTTTCCTCGTCCTTCTCACGCGTTTTTGTTTGGGTACCAAAATAGTCCAGAACGTCATCCTTGTTTCGTCGGCGACGCAGTACGTGCACATCGCAGGTATCGGGTAGATGTGCCGCCGCGAAAATTTCCCTTCGGGTATTCGGGCAGTACCGGGTTGCCAGTCGATGCGTCTTTTCGCATATCTGAGCCGCGGTGATTCCTTCTTCCGGCGGCTCAAAGCGAGCGGAGGGAAGGTCGCGATGAAGTGCTTTCATGGTGGGGACCCAGATAGGAATCGCTCCTCTGGCGCCCGTGACCCCGTATCCCATGGACCGTCGTTCGTCTATGCCGACCCAGACGGCGCAACTGACCTGGGGAGTAAATCCCACAAACCAGGCATCTGAGTAGTCGTTTGTCGTGCCCGTCTTTCCTCCTGCCTGGCGAGTGAACCCACGACCCGGAATGGAGGCTCCCGTTCCCGATGTCACCACCGACGACAGCAGGTTGGACATGAGATAGGCGGTCTGGGGAGAGAGCACCTGTTCGCCTTCGGCAGGTTCATGCTGCTCGAGCACACGGCCGGTTTTGTCAAGCACCTTTTCTATATAGTGGGGCTCAACTCGTACGCCGTGATTGGGGAAAAGGTTGTACGCACGAACCATTTCCACAGGAAGCGCCTCGCAGGCGCCGATCGCCAGAGCCGGGACCGGGTTGAGCCGTTGACGAAGCCCCATGCGTCGTGCCAGAGAAATGACCTCATTCGCTCCAAGGTCCAGAAAGACCCGTATTGCCACCAGGTTGATCGATTTCATGAGTGCGTATCGCAAGGGTACCGGACCATAGAACTCACGTTCATAGTTTTCCGGCCGCCAAATGCCTTCGGGAGTCTCAAGCGTAATGGGCTGATCCAGAAG
>CAZEMW010000830.1:0-1688 GCA_964513105.1 uncultured Fibrobacterota bacterium | reverse complement strand
ATGTTCATACTTTGCATTCACGCTTCTGCGCCGACATCCCCTCATTCCAAAAAGATCGGTGTCGGATTCGGATTCGGACTCGGAATCGGACTCGGACTCGGACTCGGACTCGGACTCGGAACCCGGCCGTCGCGAAAAGAACTCGATTCCGATTCCGACACCGAATCCGAGTGTCGGAATCGAGTCCCGCGAAAAATGTCGGCCAGGGTTAAACGGGGCGACCAAAGGGTTTACCAATTCTACCGAATCTGAAACTCCCACAACGGCCCCGCGACTCCCTTGGCCCGCAATCCCTGCATCACTTGCCTGAGCTCGGGCGAGGGACCACCATAAACCCAGTTCGGTTTCCGGGCGCGATAATCTTTCATGCGGGATTCCAGCCATTCAAAACTGATGTGGGGAGAGAAGTAGAATGTTGGGGCGAGCAGGTCTGTTTGGTGCGTGATAAACCCCTCTCTTAACGCTCTTTGGTACAGATCGGTCCCCGGATAAATGCGCATGCCGGAATAGGGAAAAAACACGGTTCGCGTGATTCGCTCGGCATTGGTAAGAGCCTCGTCCACTGTTGCCGGCGTCTCTCCCGGACCGCCCATGATCAGAAAATGAGCATAGCGTATCCCGGCTTTTCGCGCCAGAGTGCTCGTGTGGTAGACGTCGTCGAACGCAAACCCCTTACCGTACGCCTCCAACACTGAATCGCTGAGGGAATCGGTGCCGAACTCGATATGGGTGAGCCCCGCACGTGCCATAAGCTTCATTGTGGCGCGCGAGAGGTTTTTCGGCCGAAGGAAACAGCCCCATTGGGTTCTGATATTGCGTCTTAGAATTTCTTCACAGACGGCAACGACGTGCGATTCGGAGGTGTTGAAAACCGAATCGACTACAAAGAAATACTTTGCTCCAACCGAGATCGCACGTTCTATGTCGTCGCATACTTTGTCCGGTGGAAATCTGCGGAATTCTTTTCCTTCTATGAGTGGGTAGGTACAGTACCCACAATGATAGGCGCACCCGCGTTGCGTCTGAATGTTCAGCATCCCTCCGCGGGTGGAGTAGAACTCCGCATCGGCAATCGATCTTTCAGGTTGCACGGCGACGGCGTTGGAATCGCATTTCTGCTCCACCATTTCGACTTCACCGGAACGCTTCCGCACCACCAACCCGGGGATCCCTGAAAGCGGATTCCCGGACGAAAGGGCGTCCAGCAATCGAACGAAGGAGTCCTCTCCCGCACCAACAATGCCGAAGTCGGCGCATGATGACCGGAGCAGTTGCTCCGGGAACAGAGAATACCCGCTTCCGCCCAGCACGATCGTTGTGTCACCGACTGCCCTGACTCGTTCGGCCGCATGGACCAACTCGGACGCGAACCGGATCTGGTGCTGAATATCGACATCGTCAATATTTCGGAGCGACAGTCCGACCGCCATGGGCTGGTTGTCCCGAACCGTTTCCTCGAGCTTGTCGGGAGCAATGTTCATATCGTGCACAATCGGATGGTACCCGGCTTTTCGAACGGCTGCCGCTATATAGGCGATGCCTAACGGAAAAACCGGGTATGGATCATCGCAGCGATTGACACTTACAAGAAGAACGGTTCTCAAGTCCGACTCTATTCCTTTCGGTCGCGTACGTAGCCGAGATCGAATCGCCCCGGCTACGGTTCGGAGACGCTATCGATCGAAGAC
>CAZEMW010000829.1:0-1692 GCA_964513105.1 uncultured Fibrobacterota bacterium | reverse complement strand
GGCTGAGCAGTAGCAAAACTTTGGCACCGGGCACTTTCTCGTCGCCAGATTTCGTGATATCGGGCGGCATCAAACGATGAAAGCGATCCCACGTACGACTGACGGTTACCCGACAGTGAACCGGTTCTGCATCCGACGACCTTTCGCAGCATGCCGAAGACGAAAAATCGCTCAATTCAACGTTCGATCGTGCAGGATGCGCCCCTTCCGGAGAAAGTGCAGTCGGGATCACCCCCTCCCCGAGTACTGGATCTACCAATTGCCACAAACTTCGATTCAGACCGTCGCATCAATGCGACACTTGTAGACTACCTGCGACGTCTTTCAGAAAGTATCGCTGTTTTTGGCCGTTTTTCGCCTTGGCATGCCGGTTGATATATACATTCGCAGATGTGAATTCGGGATGTCCGGTTCCCGAGAGCCTCAAGGGTCTTTGAGAAGCAGAAATCTTTATTTCACACACACACATCTTTAGCCCTGTTTAATTCTCCGTTTCCTGAGAGGTCACAATCGGCTGGTCCCTCTGCCGAAATAGATTCACGGCCTGATACTACAAATCCTTCACGCAGGTGGAGCAGAGAACCCACGGGTTCTCTGCTCTTTTTTTGTATGCTGGGTAGAAACTGTCCATCAAGCGGCATCCGGGAAGTGGTTGGGTAGCATTTTCCTCGGCATGTTGGGTATTTTCAGAACATAGCACCGTTTCCGGGGGCCCGCAAAATACTTCGCCTCTTTTTACCGGACTGAAAGAAAGCTCGCGATATGGAATATCTCGACATAACCGACAAACATGGGAATTACACGGGAGAAAAGAAGCTTCGCTCGGAGGTCCACCGTGACGGAGACTATCATCGTACGGTCCATGTCTGGATCAGAAACGCCGCCGGCGATCTGCTTCTGCAGCTCAGGTCCTCCGGTAAGGAGACTCACCCCAACCAATGGGACATCTCGGCGGCCGGCCACGTAGCGGCCGGCGATACCGCGAAGGAAACGGCGGTTCGTGAGGTTTGCGAGGAATTGGGCATATGTATTGAAGAGACCGATCTTGAGCATCTCGCGTCGCTGAATCAGGAGTATCAGTCTCCCGACGGCCTAATCATAGACCGCGAGGTGGTGGAAATGTTTCTCTCAAAGAAAACGTTCGAGATGTCCGAGCTTTCACCATCGCGCGAAGAAGTAGCCGACCTTGCCTTCCAGTCTCCGGAGCTTTTGCAGGAGCGAGTCGCCCGGGGAGATTCCTCACTTGTGCCCCACAGTGAGGAATACGCCGTTTTGCTGAAAAGAGTACGGTAAGAGGCTCCGCTTTTACCGGGTATTTGCCCGATAAGAGTGGCCCCCAGGGGCAATAGGCTCCACAAAACATTGTGAATAAAACGCCCTTGAGGCCCAAACTATTGCCGGAGCCGTTCAATTCCCGAGTACCGCAGCGCTTCGCGCGGCTGAGTACCGCTTCGCTGATCGAGGAGTCTTGCGTGCGGAATGCTCAGGTCGTACTCAGTGCCGCAAGGCACGGTACTCAGGCCTGCCGGGGCCGGTACTCGTACTCGTGGATCGAAAGGGAAGGGCCCTTCGAGAGCGCTTGGCCAAGTCTCCATTGTCGGAAGAAGACACCATCGTACTGCGGAATAGGATACGGTATCCCAAAGGTGCCGTAGAATCGACAAAACATTGTGAATAAAAACGCCCTCAGGG
>CAZEMW010000828.1:0-1698 GCA_964513105.1 uncultured Fibrobacterota bacterium | reverse complement strand
CGCCTGAATATGCGAATGACGGTCGAGGAAAACGGCGACGTACGTGATCCGGTTGAACCCGCGGAGCTCATGGATGGAGAGTTTACTGTCGACGAAAGCAAGGATTCGATTTTTTTTACCATGCCCGGAGGTACCGATCTGGAGGCCGAGGCAGTAGTTGAAGTCACGGTCCGCGGCACGGCCGAACGGGAATACGGGAACAATTCAGGCATTTTGATGGATATCATCGAACATCCGAATCTGGTTCTGCGCGGTCTGGTGTTCACGCAAAGTGGAAACCACATCAAGTCGGATCCCGCGGTTCGCATCCGAAGCAATTCTTCGGGGGGGAATGATCGTCGTCACCTCTCGGAACACATACTGATTGAGGACTGCCGGTTTGTCGAGAACAAATCCGGCGGATTCAAAATGCAGAACTCCAGAAATGTGACATTCAGGAATTGTCGATTTGACAATAATGGAATTAACGGCATAAGCACCAACTGCCTCGAGAACGTGATTTTCGATTCCTGTTCTTTCTCGGGAAACAATTGGGCCGGTGGAGACTGGATGGCAGGGCATCATGGCGCCGGAATCAAAATGCTCAGCGGTCAGGACAAGGACGGCTGGTTTCCACAGAAAACCGATACTGTGCTTCTGCGCAAATGCGTCATGCGTGGCAACCACTGCCCGGGATACTGGCAGGATTATGGTGGAAACAACGTTACTCTCGAGCAGTGCCTTATCGAAGACAACAAAAGCCGTGGTGTCGACAACGAAATGACATTCGGCAATTTCACGCTGGAAAATTGTGTTGTTCGAAATAACGGCATCTGCAATGTACAGGTCTACGGCGCTTCGAATATGACTTTTGACGGTTGTGTGATCTACGGCGCCACAACGGGCGGAAATGCCACTGATCCCAAATGGGTGGCAAACTTTCGAATCATTGCCGACGACCGGACGAATGACGGTGAACACGCCGACATCCGTTTCCATACAATAGTGAACTGCGTGATCAATGCGACCAACCCCCACACCTGCAACTATAGGCTTTACAAATACGGGTCGGGAGAACTGGAGCATTTCGGAAAACTTCCCTATCTCAACACGCTCACATCGGACTACAACCGCTGGTACCGACGAGATCAGGAGTCTTTCCCCTGGCCGTATGCCTTCATGGGTACGAGAACCTTTCCCAATGAAGGCTGGAAGGAGGCCTGGCCGGACATGACCTGGGACGAGTACCGAGCGCTGGAGCCGGAGAGCGGACGCAAGCTCGATGAGCATTCGGAATGGGTCGATGTCGATTGCGACAGAGTGGCGGATTCGGTTCTTGGAATCGAGTCGTCAACACCCGTGCGTGCCGCGCTGCAGCGGACGAATTCCGCCAAAACAGTTCGTATACTCGGCAATATTCTGGATCTTACCCAGTTTTCGGCACCGGTGCATTCCATACGGTTGATGGATGCCGCCGGGCGAACGCTCGAGCGGCACACACGGATTCCGGAGGGCACGAGGCATGTTGCCTTGCCGGTAAGCCGGTCGCGCATGCTTTGGCTCCATATTGAGACCGCCGATAGAAAACTGACTCGCGCGATTCTGCCCGCGTGGTAGTCGAGTTCCCGGACGCATTCATAATATTAGCAAAAAGGCCGCTCCATAGAGCGGCCTTTTGCCGTCGGGCTGTTACACCCGACATCCCATCATCATCACACA
>CAZEMW010000827.1:0-1716 GCA_964513105.1 uncultured Fibrobacterota bacterium | reverse complement strand
CACGGCATTCTGCGTAAGCTATTGCACGATCTTAACTTATCCCGCCGGGCGGGACTCAAGGTATCGCACCGGATACCCCTGCGCTTTTTGCAAGCCAATCTCGCACAATATCTTACGCATACTGCTCTCTCTCCCCCTCAACTCCGCTCGGGACAACGCCTCAACTCCGCTCGGGACAGCGCCTCGGCACAGCGGCTTTCGACTGCGAAACTTGAGTTAGACGAACAAAAAAAGAGCCTCGGGAGTGAAATCCCGGGGCTCCTCTTGCGGGTGTTGCCTGGTGGTGCAGGTTGCCGGGCCGATTGCCGCGGCCGGTTTGCCGGAAAAATGGGTTAGTGACCAGCAACAAAAAAAAAATGCGAATGCAACCTTTTCGATTGCACCCGCATTGGGTTTCCAGCGAATGAGCGTGGTGTGAGGTATAAAGGGCCGCGCGTTTTTTTACCGGTAACGGGGACTACTCTCCACCGTCCCGGTATGTCGGCCCGGGCTGATGGGGTATCAGCGATTCACGATCGTTTGTTCGGCCGTAGACGTTTGTTCGTAATCGACCAGTTCGGCACGGATTGTTCCCAGTTTTATATCACCGCTCACTTTTACCGGCATATGGTATCGATCGGCGGTGAGCCAGACAAAGACCTCGTCTCCTTCGCGAAAAACCATAGCCTTGTCGGTAATACGGACGCGGATTTTGTAGCAGTCGAATTCACCAATGTCCAGTTCGACTTTCTCTTTGCCCATCCAGTCAAATGCAAGGTCGTACGGTTTCCCATGCATGAATGTACGCATCTTGACCGTTCCAATCATTTCGCTTCTAAGCGTACGATAGTAGTAGAACGCCGAGAGGTACGTTTGCGAAAACGGCGGCAGTTTGTCGCTGCGATGCTTTTCTTTCAGCGCATGAACCTTTTTACCGGCATGATCGTATACCGCCCATCGATGACTTCGATATTTCCCTTCACTCAGGTTTTCCTCAAAGTATTTGGGATAGAAGCCGTCGCTGTCGACGACGCATCGTACATAGTCTCGAACGGGATAAAACGTACTGACAAATGGAGTCGTAATGCCCGAGGCCGTTAATTCGGTGGTCTTACCGTCTTTGCTCGGGGTCATGGTCATAATCCCGCGCCCCGCATTGAATGCTCACCACTTGACCTCAAACACCAGTTTTTCTCCGTAACCCTTGTCCGGAAATCCGGTAATGGTACGCAGAGACTTGTTTCCGCCTTTCGTATGGGAGGAAAGGAGCGAATCGACCGTTTGATCACAAAATCTCCTACTCTTGAGATTCGCAGCCTCTTCGTCATAGTATGAATCGGAATCGGCTCGAGCCGCCGCATACAAGAGAAGAATGGATGAAACCATAGCGAAAATAATTCGATATCGACGGTTTTGCGACGACGAATCGACATGTATTGCTTTGGCTCTGCAAAAAGTACTCTTGTTTCGGCCGCATCGGGTCATATTGCTCATGCGGTATATCTCCTTGATGAGATTCTGGAATCACGCACATACATTGATTCCGTTGATGAAAAACTTGTTATTGCACTTCAAACCGGAGTGTTCAGGTTGCTCAAGAATCGAAGTCGGATTGACCTCCTCTATCGTGCCTGTCCGAAAACCCCATTCAGCGCCTCGACCGGCTGCGAATGCGCCCGGCTTCGTTGTCCCAAATCGCCGTATCTCCCCGGATACGCCTCTTTGTGACGCCTCGCC
>CAZEMW010000826.1:0-1725 GCA_964513105.1 uncultured Fibrobacterota bacterium | reverse complement strand
AAACAAGCGGTCTTCAATCAGCGAAGCGGTACTCGTACTCAGTGAAGCCGAAGGCTTTTTGCTCAACCCGACTGATGCATCGAGACAACGAATCGAGTTTGCTCAAAACGACGCTCTTATCCATGAATAAACCGCTCGACTCTCTTTCGGTGCATTTCGTCGATGAGCGGACGAAAATCCTCATTGAAATAAATGACTTCCAGCATGAGTCTGGTAAGCAATTCCTTATCCAATCTTCGCACAAACACTCCGCCGGTCAAAGCCTCGGACAGAATCAGACCATGCGTGTTCCGCAAGTCGATAAGATCAACTTCTCGATGCAAGGCACTGCTCAATTTGTCGGCGATTTCGATAAGATCCGCCGCATCCAGTGGACGCTCCGCGGCGATCCCTATATCGATATCGCTTTGCGGGGTCAGCCTTCCGCGTACCGCCGACCCGAAAACCACACATAATGCAACGCTCCTGTCAAGCACTTCATCAATGGTAGTTCTGGTACCCTCGGGCAAGCTGAGTTCTTTTTTTCGGGTCATCGATTGGATCGGTAGAGGTTTTGTTTATTCATTCTCGATTTGCGAGTTCGAGTACCGGCCCTTTGGGGCCTGAGTACCGAGCTGCAGATGCAGCACTGAGAACAATTCTCTCGCAAGCGCAATCAGTTTTCTTTTTCCGATTCGGGTATGATTTTCTCGGCGAGACCAACAAGAAACCGGGCTTCATCTATTACCATTCGCGCATCATCGAAACAGTATTCCTCCGAAGGAATGAAATCGATATCTCCATAGAACGCGAGTTCCCGTTCTTTCCGAAGGCGTTTTGAGATGCCGGCGCTTCGACGAAGATCTTCATGAAGTTCCGGGGCGAATCGGTCGATGTTTTCCACGATAATGCTCCCGACATCGTGCCATTTGGGAGGATCGACTCCAACCCTTCGGAGCATGCCCTTCTGACACAACTCCACAAGCTCCTGAGCCTCACGGATTACGTCCGAGTAATCTTCTTCGGAAAGGAGAAGGTCAAGAACCTTGAGTCTTTTCTGTGCTTTCAGCAGATAGCTTGCGGCCAGGTCAAGGTTTGTCATATCTCGAACACCTCGCCGGGGGTGTACTTTTCTTTGAGAATCCAATACCAGGCATTTCCGCGTTGCACTCGTCGAGCTCCGAGTTCGGTAAGCCGCTCTTTTGTTCTGTTGAGCAGTTTCGCGAGGAAATCATCACGATCATAAAGGATATCCGAGTAATCCACCATGTCCCAAAGCAGGGGTGAACCGTGAGAAGCCTCATTTGGCGTTTTCAGGACCGGAGACAGCATGAGTTCCCGCCCCATTTCCTGCTCAATGACCTCTTCGGCGAAAGCAAATTCCCGCACTCGTGCCAGTCTCCCATCAGGCAAATCATCGGATATTATCAGGACATCAACATCGGATTCGGGCGTGTGGACCCGACGCGCAATCGATCCAAACACCGCAAGCGAAACGAGACGATCTCCGTAATGGCTGGAAACCGCTCGACCAAGGGTAGATTCCATAGAAGTGATATCCAGTGTTGTTCTTTGCATGGGATTCTTGTCCAAAGTACTGCGGTTTTCGGTAGCCTGAACAGTATCAGTGCTCATTGTGGTTTTGTTCGGCATGTACACCCGGCAGAGCCTGTTCTCATCGGTTATGCCGGTACCGTGCCTTCCTCAGCCGCCTGCCCCGCAAACCTGTTGTGGGGCAATTCAGTT
>CAZEMW010000825.1:0-1726 GCA_964513105.1 uncultured Fibrobacterota bacterium | reverse complement strand
ACCATATTAAGCCTATCTCGATTAGGTTTATCCCTCTTCCGTAATCCTTTCGGGTGAAATGATGCTTCGATACATGGGATGGACCGAGGCGGCGGACCTGATAGTGAACGGTGTGCTCGGCGCCATCTCGGCAAAGACCGTTACCTATGATTTTGCTCGACTTATGGACGATGCTCAGACGGTGTCATGTTCCGGTTTCGGCGAACAAATTGTCGCTCATATGCAGGACTGACCCGCGACCTCGCCAATTCACGGGTTTGCCGAAGTCGGCAAACCCGTTTTCCGCAACATGATCCGCCTGGGAGTAAGACTCTATGTATGTAACAATGCTCTATGCCCTTATCGGCATTGTGTTTTTCCTGGTTCTTGTTCTCGTAGCGGTTCGGATGAGCATAACCAGGAAGCGGGATGAAGAGCTGGTTGATGAGCCGACCATTCATGCAAGCGGTATCTACTCCATTGTTCGGAAAACTCCTCGCGAGACGATCAGCGAACGCAAGCCCTCCAGAGACGAATTGCGCCAATATTTACGGGGCATAAACGAAGATATTGAAGATCGAGCGCTCTCGGATAGTGATAAAAACGCTTTAATAGAACAGTGGGATGCACTGCTTGAGGAAAACATTTCACAGATTGAGCGGGGCGACCGGGAAAATGTCGCTTTCTACTATTTTGAGTACCCGGACAGCGACTCAGTTTGCGCAAGATACGTGGACAACGGTCAATTCGTTACTCGAGAGGAGATCTACCAGCACTCCGAAGTGATTCCTCCGTTTCACCTCGGCTGTTCCTGTAGAATCGTAGCATATCACGGAAATGAAGATCTGTCCGAGTCGACACAGGTCGGCATGAGGCCTTTTTTTCGTGATGAAACCCTTCCCCCTTTACCAAACTGGCAGGATACCGTCAAAACGACATGAAAGTTGACATTATGACAAAGCGCAATTCGCTTTCGACGGCCGGAATAGTTCTGTTCATCCTTGGTTTACAGGTTGCCGTATTCGCCCTCGGTGAATCGGCCGTCATTACATTGGTATTCCCCCCCGGTGCTCGCGCGACCGGACTGGGAGAGACATTCACCGGTATTGCCGAAGATATCGAGGCAACGTTTTATAACCCGGCCGGTCTGGGCCAGCGTCCCATGGCGAACTCATGGCGTGCGCACCATCTTGACGGCGACAAAACGGCTGTGGTTATTGCGGCGCGCAAAAAGCAGAACTTCGGCAAACGCGAACGAGTATGGGCCGGTACCGCAAGCGGCGTTCTCCGCTATAACGGCCGGGTGTGGGAAAGCTACGAAACCTACATCATTGAAGAAGGTGACGACCTTTATGATGTGGCAGACAAGTTTATCGACACCGACGACGATGAAGCGATGGAGCGGGCGGTTGCGCTTCTAAAAGAAAAAAACGGCATTCACGCCAAACGCTCGGAGAGAATTGAACAGATCCTCTCACCCGCACTGACCGACAGTTCGGAAGAGGCAAAGCAGAAGCGCATTGATCAGATCGCCTCTTCCATGCTCGCCCTCGAGGAATTTGAACAGACGCCTACAAAAGTGTATGGGATAATTGCCGACGAGGTCGATTCTGCAAAAGCCGATGCTCTGGCGGATTCTCTTGCGAAGGTTTACGAGATTGAGGATACCGATTTCGATGATCTTGTTGAAATCAAGGTGCCTTTCAATATCGCCGTAACCGACAGTGTCACCGCGTTGACCCTCGAC
>CAZEMW010000824.1:1092-1728 GCA_964513105.1 uncultured Fibrobacterota bacterium | reverse complement strand
GCTCAAGACCAGCCGGGAAGGCGTTCGCTACGAACAACTCGCGACGTTGCACGATTCACCGGTGTCGGCCGAACTGTCATTAGTAGAGTTGTCCCCGGGACATCGGGCAGGTCCCCGGGAGCAAGGACACGAGGGTGCCGAAATGGGGTATGTTCTTGAGGGAAATGCGGTACTCGAGTTTGGAGACGAAACGCTCACGCTTTCTCAAGGCGACAGCATCTCTTTCAACTCTCGTATTCCGCACCGGCTGTACAACCCGGGGCCGGGCGAATTTAGAGCCGTATGGTACGTATCACCGCCACACCAGGATTACCTGAATGTCTGAAAATTCTTTGGAGGAGTAAATGGGCAAAACGATTACGGAAAAGATTTTTGAGTCGCATCTGCGTGACGAACCGTTTGAGGGGACAAAAATCCTCAATCTCGATGTTGTAATGTGTCATGAAATTACCACTCCTCCGGCCGTAGCCGACCTGGAGTGGCGTGACAAGGATCGTGTCTTCGACACCTCCAGAATCAAGGCGGTCATCGACCATGTCACGCCTTCAAAAGACAGCAAGAGCGCGACTCAGGCAAAAATTCTTCGCGATTGGGCGAAGCGTCACCAGATCAAGGATTTTTTCGACGTCGGCAGCA
>CAZEMW010000824.1:0-1082 GCA_964513105.1 uncultured Fibrobacterota bacterium | reverse complement strand
GGATACATCCGTCCCGGGTACACCGTTATTATGGGCGACAGTCACACCTGCACCCACGGCGCATTCGGGGCTTTTGCCGCCGGCGTTGGTACAACGGATCTGGAAGTAGGAATTCTCAAGGGCGTGTGCGCTTTCAGGGAACCACGGACCCTCAGAGTGAACATCAGCGGCACACTCCCCCGCGGGGTGTATGCAAAAGATGTCATTCTTGAAGTCATTCGAACATTAACCGTGAACGGCGCCACGAACCAGGTTATTGAGTTTACCGGTCCGGCGGTCACCGCCATGGATATGGAAGAACGCATGACTCTGTCGAACATGTCGGTTGAAGCAGGTGCGACATCGGGGCTCTGTTCCCCCGATTCGGTCACGCTCGACTATCTCTGGCCGTTCATACGCGAAGACTACAATAACGACCGTGAAAAGGCGCTCAAAGAGTTCAATAGGTGGTCCTCGGATCCCGACGCTCACTACGAGAGAACAATCGAAATCGATGTTTCGGACATCACCCCGCGTACGACCGTCGGCTATAAGCCGGATCAGGTGGTGCCGATACCCGAAGCCGGAGATATTCCCATCGACCAGGTCTACATCGGCAGCTGCACAAACGGACGCATTTCGGATTTACGAGCCGCGGCCGCCGTTGTAAAGGACACCCGCCTGGCTCCAGGTGTTCGCGGAATCCTGTGTCCCGCAACACCTCACGTGTACCGTCAGGCAATGGAGGAGGGCATCATCGCAGCATTCATGGACGCGGGCTATGTTGTCACCAATCCGACGTGCGGAGCATGCCTGGGTATGTCCAATGGTGTTCTGGCCGAAGGAGAAGCGTGTGCATCAACAACAAACCGGAATTTTAACGGTCGCATGGGCAAAGGCGGCACCGTACACCTTATGAGTCCGGCCAGTGCGGTTGCTTCGGGCATTACCGGCAAGATAACCGATCCGAGAGAGTACCTGCGAGCCGGTTAATTCTTGCTCTGCGAAGGCGGTACTCGAGAATCGAATGGCTTTCGTTTCGAACCGGCATTTCGAGTCACGAGTACGAGTACCGGCCGAAAACGGCCTGAGTACGAGTACGA
>CAZEMW010000823.1:0-1730 GCA_964513105.1 uncultured Fibrobacterota bacterium | reverse complement strand
AAAAACGAAAATTTTCTGTGGATGCAAAGCGGAATTTGGCGCGCCGTCAAACACCAATGGATGCCCCGTATGTCTGGGACTTCCGGGCGCCCTGCCGGTCCTCAACGAGCAGGTTGTGGAAATGGCGATCAAGGCGGGCCTGGCCCTGGATTGTGCCATATCGTCGAAATCGATTTTCGCACGAAAAAACTACTTCTACCCCGACCTTCCGAAAGGGTATCAAATATCGCAGTACGATCTTCCCCTCTGCGGGCGTGGGGAGCTGGAAATCAGCCTGGACGGAGAACGCCGAATTATTGGGATAACCCGTATCCATCTCGAAGAGGACGCAGGCAAGCTGATCCATGACCAGGATCCGGATTCCTTATTCGACGTGAACCGCTGTGGTACGCCGCTGGCGGAAATTGTAACGGAACCCGATATCCGCAGCCCCCACGAAGCGTACGAGTTTTTGTCGTCGTTGAAGCGGATTCTGCAATACCTGGAAGTTTCGGACTGTAATATGGAAGAGGCAAGCCTTCGATGCGATGCCAACATTTCGCTTCGTCCCAGGGGACAAAAAGAGTTCGGGGTGAAGACCGAATTGAAAAACATGAACAGTTTCCGTGGGGTTGAGAAGGCGCTTGAATACGAAATCAAACGCCAGACAATAGCGCTCGACGCCGGGGAGAAGATTGTGCAGCAGACCTATCTGTGGGATGCACAGAAGGGCATTACCCTTCCGATGCGCAGCAAAGAGGAAGCTCACGATTACCGATACTTCCCGGAGCCGGATCTGGTCCCTCTCATTATCGAAGACGCTCGGATAGAAAGTATTCGGAGAACCATGCCGGAGCTTCCCGCGGTTCGGCTTCAGCGCTATATAAGCGACCTGGGTCTTGCTCCCGATACTGCCGCGGTGCTGGTCGAATCACGTGCCGTTGGGGACTATTTCGAACAGACGGTTACCGGTGTCGGCGACGCACGAACGAGCGCAAACTGGGTTATGGGTGACGTTCTCAGAGTATGCAAAGAAAAAAGGATTGAACCCGACCAGCTCAACGTCTCCCCCGTTCGCCTTGCTCGCATACTGACTCTCGTGAATGAAGGTACTATATCCGGACGTGCGGCGAGAAAGGTTTTTGATCACGTAGAGAACGAAAACAAAGAACCGGACGTAATAGTTGAGGAGTTGGGCCTCAAACAGATTTCCGATACCGGAGCACTCGAGCAGGAAGTCCGACGGGTGGTAGATGAAAACCCGGAAGAAGCTCAACGCTTCAAGGACGGTGAAGCCAAGCTGCAGGGATTTTTTGTGGGTCAGATTATGCGCGCCACAAGGGGAAAAGGTAACCCCAAAGAGATCAACCGGATTCTTCGGGAGCTTCTTGGGTTATGAGAATCGCATTCGCCCTCATCGTGATTCTGGTGGCCGCCTGTGCATCGACAACAGTCCTGGCGCAACCGGTCCCATATGATACGACAATCGCCACCGATACCGGACTGGTGGAGACCGATACCCTGGCGGATACCGAGCCGCTCCCTCGGGGACCCCGGAAAATGAAAATTGTAGATAGAAAACTCGATTACCGCGAGCAGATCACTTTTGCCATAGCGATGATGGCGTTTATAGGAATAATGCTGGGGGCTTCGCAGAACTGGAACCCCTGAGTAAGACAAAAATCAAAGATCAAAAATTCCGGGTAGAACCGGGCAGTTGCCTGCCCGGAGCCCCCACAGATCCGTACGAG
>CAZEMW010000822.1:0-1733 GCA_964513105.1 uncultured Fibrobacterota bacterium | reverse complement strand
ATATCCGACAAGGTCTTGGAGGTCGTGCAGGCAGTTGCTCCTCCGCCGCCCCCACCGCCCCCACCTCCTCCACCCTCCACCGAGCTCAAAGCTCCACCACCTGTCGACATGAAGGCTTTTGAGGTCGGAGCCATGACTCAAAGCCCTCAGATCAGTGACGGATTCAGTGCGGACATGCTCTCCGGTTTTGACGGTGGCATGGGAGATTTCAGCCTCGACGTCGGTACCATGGACATTAGCACTTCCGATATGACCAGCATGGTGTCCAACGCCCAGCTCCCGGTCATGAACCTGATGAGTTCGATCGATTTTGGAGTGTCGGCCAATATCACCGAAGACAAAAAAGGCTCGGCCGCCGGGTTTGGAAAACGAACGAGCGGTAAGGTAGCACTGGCCCTGCTTGAGCTCCCGGTTGACCAGGATACAACCGCCTGGACCAACGGCGAACTCGAGATGATTGCCGACTATATTTCCGAGAATACCAACCTCAAGGCCCAGCTTGGTGCTCGAAATATCACGTTTACCGGCAAATACGGCAGTTTTGAGACCTGGCTGCGTGAATCAAAACAGCAGGCGCTGTCCGATGTGAAAGAAGTTTCCGAGCTTGAGCCGGAGATCGATGCGCTCAAAATCATCAGCAGCTCGCTTCCCTACATTGAAGAGGAAGACTATGTGCTGTATAAGTCACGTATCCGCAAAATCATCTCCGACTACCTGCGAATTCGCTTCAATGCCAAATTCAATGTGGACGATACTGCGTGGGTTGAACGGATTGAAGAATTCACTCCGTTGGACGAATGGAAAAAGGACTACGTAAAAGAGGCTCAGAAATCATACGAACTGACCGCGCAGACTGAGAAACCAACCGGTCGGGAGCTTCAGGGAATCTACAATTTCCTCAGGATCTCCGAGATAATGCAGCTTCCGATTCTGTTCTGCGAACCTGCCGGGGTTGCCCAGACCATTCAAGATGAGAATATGCGGTTCCTGCGCACCTACATAAACAATGGTGGTTTCATTTACTTCATGAATACGACCGACAACAAACAGATGTATCGGAATCGGGATATTATCGGCACCCTGCTCAACGAAGAACTCGCCGATCCGGTCGGAGAACAAACACTGGTCGAGCTGTCTGAGGACGACAAAGGAGTTTCCGGATATAAGTTCAGAGAACCGACCCCGCAGATCTTCCATCCATGGACGTTTTTCCCGATGATTCTCCCCCGCACAACCGACGTTGAGATAACCATTTACAACCGAATGGGTAATCCGGTCTTCCTGGATACACTCAAGGACATGCTTCCCGGTGCATACCTTCAGAAAAACAAACACTACCGATGGTATTCGGTGGACAACGACGGAAACGAAGTGGAAAGCGGGTATTACATCTACCAAATCGCCTGTGACCTGGCACAGAAAACCGGCCCCATGTATGTCAGCAGAATTCGACGACTCCCCAACGGGAAACACAGCATTTTCTCCGCCTACTATCCTATAGATGAAATTCCCGCCAAGGATCCTCCGAAAGCCGAAGACCTTCCTTACGGAGAGCCCTCGCTGTTCGGCTCTACCGTGAAGGGGCGCCTGGCAATCGCTTACGCCGAGGGATATGGCGAGAAAAAGCCGATCGCCAGCTATAAGACCAAAAAAGGCAGACAAAAAAAGCGCAGGGTCGAGATTATTATTATTCTGAACTGATGGTTCTTTATCATTCGCCGGCAGACTCCACC
>CAZEMW010000821.1:0-1737 GCA_964513105.1 uncultured Fibrobacterota bacterium | reverse complement strand
GTTCGAAAACACACGAAAGGTGATCTGGGAGCTTTTCAGATCTCAGATTTTTATGAAATGTTACGCAAAGAGATTGAATCTCGAACGGTGGAACCCGCACAATAATCGCGTTTGGGTAGCCGCCGAAGAAACCCTTAGCAGGAGGCGCGTATTAACAGACCACGTTTCAGGCGAAGCCAAAGAGATGAGGATCGCACCAGAATAAATCACATGATTCGCGTTCCTCGCGTGCGTGTTATCGATCCCGATGGTGAAGCCCTCGGCATTCTTTCAACTTCGGAAGCGCTGCAGAAAGCGAACGAGGCGGAACTCGACTTAGTTGAGGTGGCGCCCAGTGCCGATCCTCCGGTCTGCCGTATAATGGACTACGGAAAGTTTAAGTACGAAAAGTCCAAAAAAGAGAAAGAAGCCAAGAAAAAGCAGCATCAGGTACATCTCAAAGAGGTTAAATTTCATCCGAAAACCGAGGAGCACGACTATGCATTCAAGAAGGACCACGCTCGCAAGTTCCTTCTGAAGGGCGATCGCGTAAAAGCGACAGTTGTGTTCAGGGGACGGGAAATTACCCATATCGATATCGGACGAAAGGTTCTGGAAAAGCTCGATGAGGACCTGAGTGATATCGCCACGAGCGAGCAGCAGTTCAAGATGGAGGGGCGGAACATGATTTCCACCTACCTTCCGGACAAAGCGAAGGTCAAGGCGTACGAGCGCAAAGTTCAGCAGGAACGCAAGCGCGAAGAGAAGGAAACTGCCGAAAAAAGTACCTGAGAACCAGGGCCTATTCGGAAGGCATTGAGGAGTTTTGCTGTAGTGTAATAAACAATGACGGGAGCCGGTTATGCCAAAGGAAAAGTCCCGCAGTTCGGTCAAAAAACGTTTTCGACTGACTGCCAAGGGTCACCTTAAGAGGAAAAGAGCTTACAAAAGCCACATTCTTACAAAGAAAAGCACAAAACGAAAACGGAATTTGCGCCAGACGACTCTGGTTGACGCAACGCAGGAGCGCAAGGTCAGGAGTATGCTGGTGAACCGCTAGCACATCGATAATTCTCAAAGAGTCGGCGACGAAACCATGGAGACGGTCGGTGGATCGTCGCCCGAGAATACGGTTCTGAGTATTCGCCCTTTGTCTTGTGATGTCCGGTCCTGCCGAGGCGATTCACGGGGGACGGAATTCCGGCTTTGCCGGCTTAACGTGGTTAGCTGTTGTAAGGAGATATACAATGCCAAGAGCAAAAACCGCTGTCGCTTCGCGGCGCAGAAGAAAAGAAGTACTGAAGTCCACTTCCGGGCAATATGGAAAGCGGAAGAGTTGCATACGAACCGCGCATGACGCATTCTGGCGTGGCGGTACGTATGCGTATCGGGATCGGAAACGGAAAAAAGGCGATTTCCGTTCTCTCTGGATCGTCAGAATCAATGCCGCTGCACGCATGAATGGGACTACCTACGGCAAGTTCATGAGCGGCCTTAAGAAAAAGGGTATCGAACTGAACCGGAAAATACTTGCGCATATGGCGGTACACGAACCGGCAATGTTTACCAGGCTGGTCGAGCAAGTGCAAAGCTGATTCAGCGACACTGACTTGCTCGGCATTTTGAATCGGGGCGGAACGGCGCAAGGGCCGTTTCGCCCTGTGGTTTGATAGGTGTATTCCAGGATCGGGGAACTGGGAAATCGGTACATTTCCGCGATTCCTTGCCCACTCTCAAACACCATTGACCCGAATATAT
>CAZEMW010000820.1:0-1738 GCA_964513105.1 uncultured Fibrobacterota bacterium | reverse complement strand
CCCGTATCGTGCCGACAGCATTTCCGATTTCTGGAACCGATGGCATATATCGCTGTCCACCTGGATTCGTGACTACCTGTACATCGCCCTTGGTGGTAACAGAAAAGGTGCTGCTCGGACGTATTTCAATCTGGTGACGGCCATGTTTCTCTGCGGGCTTTGGCACGGAGCGAAAATGACCTTTGTTCTGTGGGGGGTATTCCATGGGGCATTTCTGATCTGGGAACGTACCATGGGACGACAGCCGCTGTACCGGAGTCTTCCGTGGCCTGCACGTCTTGTGATAACGAATGCCGTCGTGCTCTTTGGTTGGGTACTTTTCCGGGCGCCGTCACTCGATCAGGCGTTTTTGTATTGGGGTAATATGGTGGGTGTGGTGAGACCGGCGGCTTCGGCCGGCCTGCTTGCCGCCGAACTGTTCAGCCCCAAGCATCTGATCGAGATGATGCTGTGCGCATTTTTCGTTTGGCAACCGATTCAGGCCCATGAATGGGTAAAAACACTGACCGGTCCCAAATTCGTGATTCTGGGATTTTTGCTGTTGATGTCGATTGTGACGATGTTCACGTCGGCGTTCAGCCCGTTCCTGTACTTTCAATTCTAGCAGTGGAGCACCAAGATGTCCGACAAAGCGAAACTGATCTTTGTCATATTTTTCCTTTTCGTAATCTATATCGTCCCGACCGTTCAGGCGTTTGTAGAGTTTACCGGAGAAAAGCCTGAAGAAGACGCTCCGGTTCCGACGCTGATCGAGAAGCTTCAGCGGCTCCAGCCGTTCAACTTTTTCGAGGACACGTTCATTACCCCGCGTCGTCGGGCGAATGAGCTGTCCGAATACCTCGATGTGCTCGGGGAACGTGTGTCGGCCGCGCAGGCGGAAGTCGCAAAGGCGTCGAAGCTGGCCGAAGAAGCTTTGTCCGAGGCCGAGACGGATACGTCGGAAGGAAACGAAAGCGGATCAGTTGATTTGGAGGATATCTGGTGGGAAACTGAAGCGGAAAGCAAAATCTCTGAAGCCCGATTTGCCGCTAAAGATGCCCTGAACCGGAAACTGAAGATCAATCGACATATAACTGCGGATGTAGAAAAACCGAGGTATAGGGTTTTTCAGGAAATCGAATACACTCTCGAAGCACTGGGAGACAGCGTAATAAGCGGAGCTTCGTTCGAATCCGTCGACAATGAGTTGACCGCTATTGCCGGTACGGTAGATTCACTCGCGAGACTTCATCCTACCTATACCGTCTGGCAGGGGATCGGTCTCGCCGGAGAGGCCTTCGCGACCTCGACCTTCTTCTCCGAACACTACATCCGGGAATATGAGTCGGAAATGGAAGACGTCTCTATCTTTGCCAACGAGATTCGTCCGTGGATGCAGTTCTTTCAATACATGATCATGGAAGACACCGGCCCGAAAGCGCTTGCGGGAAAAGACGGCTGGATGTTTTTCAAGCCCGGCTTTGACTACCTGGTACGTCCTTCCATTTACGATAAGCGCTCAAAGGTGGTTGATGCCAATGACGGTACGAATACCGCGTTCGCAGAGGATCCAATCTCAACCATGGTGAGCATGCGCGATCAGCTCAATGAACGCGGCATCGAGCTACTGATGGTCGTCATTCCCGGAAAACCGGCGGTGTATCCGGATTATATATCACCTTCGTACAAAGTCGAGGATGCCTGCAAGCTTTCCCATTCGGTACAACTCATCGAGCGTATGCGTGAGGCCGGTCTGGAT
>CAZEMW010000819.1:0-1744 GCA_964513105.1 uncultured Fibrobacterota bacterium | reverse complement strand
GGCGGGAACGGTCAAAAAAGGTGGTTTCGGAGCATTCCATTGACGACATTCGGCTCGAAGGAGAAAAGGTCCTATGGGACAACGCAGTGAATTACACGAAGTTTTTTACGATTTACGATACTCGGTCAAACAAACAGATATTCTCGATCCGCCCCGGAACGAACGCCCTGAACTCCGCCGGCGCATGCAATGAGCTGGAGGAGTTCTTCAATGCGGTTATGCGGCCAAAAAAAGGCAAAGAGAGTTCTTGAATGAGTTCGATCCCGAAAAGGCACGCGATGGCCGTCGTATCGTTGTACCCGTGGGTCGGCAGGCCTGCCTGTACGATAATCGGGGGGCTCTGGCTTCTACTGCTCTCTTGCACCAACTCCATAGAGCCTGTTACGAACCCCTACTCTCCAGGCTACGATGGCGACTACGCATTCTCCGCCGAATTTCTCTCCGCACCGGATACATTGGCCTGCCTTACTCCTTATTCGGTTGGGTATCAATCTACGGGAAGTGACGATTTTGCGGAATTCGGCCTATCGGGTCCCGTAGAAGTGCTTGAGGATGATCTTGTACATACCTCACCCAACGATTCGGAGCTGGTAGCGTACTTCAAACGTCCGTACAACGGCAAAATCACAGTTGTGGGCATCCGTCCGAATGACAAAAAGGTTGAGCAGGCTCTTTCGGTCATCGTTGAGAATAGATTTTCAATCGAAGGGGATTTGACGGTGCCTGCGGGAATGGCCGCAAATCTCACTATTTCCCACACATCCGGACTTCCTTTGCGGGCGAAGTGGTTTGTGAATGATTCGATCTATCTCGATACGACAGCATCAGCAGCCTTTGAGTTTCTTCCATCCGCGGAAGTTGACGAGAACGTCTATGCTTTGGTCTCGGATACCCTTGGAAATGCGATTTACACCGATACGGTGGTTGTTTCCGTCTCAACGGTCTCCGGCCCGGCGGTGCTTTTTGAAAAAGACAGCTTGTTAATACCGGTCGGCTCGGGTACTACCGTCAAGGCGACGAAAGTGAACAGTGATTCGGTAGTTTGGGAAATCCCCGATCTGGATTTCGCGACGACAACTGCGGTTGATACGCTCGAAGTGACTTTCCCAACGACCGGTGATTTCGTGCTGACGGCAAAGGGAAAAACAGCCGACGGCAAGGTCGGAGATGCGGATACGCTCTATATAATGGTATACGACGACAAACCACACGTCGTCGGCATATCGGTAGCACCCCTTGCGGTCCTTGCGGGTGATCCGGTTAGCGTTCGGGTAAGCGCATCGGTGTGGAATGGACGAATTGATTCGGTTCTGATCCGAGACGATGCCGCATTGGACACGGTGGTCGCCGTATCGCCGGGTTCAACTATCGAAGCGGAGGTCGGCGTGAGGTATTCGTCGACCGGCAAATACCTTCTCTCGGCGGCCGTGATCGACAGCGCCGGTGAAATATCGGAATACCTATCGGCAGAGGATTCGTTGACGGTCAATTCCGGTGATCCGGTGGTTACCGGGATTTCTCCGGATACGGTGTATATGAAGGATGATACGACCTTCACGATCCATGCGACCGATCCGGGCACCGGTGGAGCCGTTGCGCAATGGTTCGTGAAATGGGAAGAGTCGGGGGAGTTTGCCGAGAATGGCGATTCGGTGGTGCAATACCGGTTCGATCAGCCGGGAATCTACCCGGTGGAACTGTACGTTGCCGACAATGACGGCAATACTTCTGAAATTCTCATTGA
>CAZEMW010000818.1:0-1746 GCA_964513105.1 uncultured Fibrobacterota bacterium | reverse complement strand
ATCATACATACTGAAAGTGTTCGGTCGGAGGGCATGAGAACTATTGGATATTCTCCCTTACAACAGTATCGAATTCATCGAGCGAGAATGGTTTCACTACGTGGGGATAGCCGGAATACACGGCCGACTCATCTGCTTCGGGAGGCGAAGAAAGAATAAACACGGCCCTGTCGAGATATTGGCCGTACTCTTTCTCAAGGAGGTGCACGGCATTGTCCTCCTCCACTCCGTCGATAGAGACATCCACAACAACCAGATTATATAACTTATCATCGTTCAGTCGTTCGACAAACTTATCACGGTCCATTGCCCGATCTATTTCAATGCCCTTGAAGGTGATTTCGAGAATGTCCGAGACCACCTGATGGATGTCGAGGTCGCAGCCGACGATTAGCGCTGACTTTTTTCCCATAATTTCCTTGTTCGGCACCTGACATCAGGTCCTACCGAAACCGACGGAGTCGAAAAAGCACCAACTTGCTTTTCAGACCCAACCGCTGTAACAAACAGAGTCATTGCGTGCAGGCCGGAAAACGACCGGTAGAGCCCTCATGAGCCTACTGATGCACCTGGGTACTGCAGTTAACGCGGAAACCATTATCACCGTCCCAAACCAAACCGGTACCAACGGTTTCGAGTCCCGCATTTCACCGGGCCATTTGAGTCACCACAGAAAGATACTTGGCAACGAGAAATCAACGCAAGAAAATCATTCACACGAACGACTCAACATGCCCCCCAACGATTTGCGGCAATTCAGGACCGATACCTCCCCACCTCGATGCCGTCGTTTTTCCATATCGAAAGACTATATCTCCTAAGCACCGTTTCGACCGGCAGCCGTTCAACAGTACGTTTAGCACGGGCACATGTGTTGCTGCCTTCTTACGGTAGCAGGAACCGAGATGCGACGGCAGCAAAAAGGGAGGAAACTATGCAACCACGACATACATCTCTTTTCTTACTCCTGGCCCTGACGGTCGCTCCAATGACCGCGACCGGCGACGGCTACTACACCCACGAACCTTTGAACCAGAGTGGGCGAGCCTGGTTCGTTCTCTCGACGGCGCTAAAAAGTGCACTGATTGCCCCAACGGTTATCGACGGAACCCTGGGAAAACTGGCTCGGTCCAAGTACACGGGCGTCTCGTTGCTTGCCTCGGGAGGATCCCTGTACGCAGGTTATATGATGAGTGCGGATATGGAGCTTGGATACGGTAAAGTGACCCTCATGAATTACGGGGGCACCCTCGGGCTGCTTTACCCCCACCAGGCGGCGATGCTGATTCATCATGCAACGGATCTGGACAAAGACTACCGAGAAGCAGGTCCGATCGACGACAACGACCCACTTCCCAGTGAGAGAATTCAGGCCTGGGCCACGCTTCTGATGTATCCCTATGGGGTCTATGCCGCGGGGAGCTCCGAACTGGTCGCGAACGACGATTTCGGCGCCGCCACGGTTGTCACGTACTTCAGCCAGACTTTCGGTCTTGCCGGATACATTCTGCCCATGTACTGGCTCGATCCCTGGGATGAAAAGGACCGGGACGCCTACTATCGTGCTTCGCCGTCCCTGACTATGCTGCTGATCCCAATCGGGGCGTACTACGGAGCGAAGATCGCCGATGAAATGGATGTTTCAAGTGGTCGTGGTATCCTGACCTATCTGGCAGGCGCCATGGGAACCGGAAGTATGCTGCTTCTGACCAATTTGACCAACCCGGATCGATACCTGGACGGCGA
>CAZEMW010000817.1:0-1755 GCA_964513105.1 uncultured Fibrobacterota bacterium | reverse complement strand
ACCCTACACATTGTATTCGTGCGTATTTATTGTGTACTAGTAGTTTTCAGGATTCTAAAAATAGTGCCTGACCGGGAATTATCCACTACGTGGCCTTCAAGGGGCCCGACTGACTCTAAAATAGTCCATTTTTGATGCAGCGGCAACTTCGGCATAATCCAGGGAGCCGTACCGTTCGAAACGCCTTGATGAAAGTGGGGAGGCGGGCGGATTTCATGGCGCGGAGGTGTTGGGGCTCGGAGAATGCCCCTCGGGAAGATCTCGTTTTTCCCTTAAGCGTTGTCGATGCTGCCCGGTGAGGTCCACCATCGATACCCCGAGAGAGGACATATTTGATCCGGAATCGATATTTTTGCCGATCTGAGAAATCCAGGCTTGACCATGCCAATGAAAATGATTATTTTGATGCAGATACTATGGGGTTGACAAACGCTATCAGACAAACGATGGGGGCACATGTGCCGCCCAAACAGGTGAGCCGGCCGATATAGATGTCTAGCAATGTGACAATTATCAGGACACCATTTGACGTACTGTCGATGGTGTCCTTTTTTATAGCGCTCAACGAAGATGTCGGGCCAAATCGCCATAGGGGTGTGATTTGAAAGGTTATATCGTACTGGAAGACGGAACGGTTTTTCGGGGGACTTCATTCGGAGCTCCCGGAAAGCGACTGGGTGAAGTTGTGTTTAATACGAGCATGACTGGGTACCAGGAAATTCTCACGGATCCTTCCTATGCCTCCCAGGTCGTAACAATGACCTATCCCCTGATCGGAAATTACGGGGTGAATGAAGAAGATATCGAGTCTTCACGGGTATGGGTCCGCGGTTTTGTCGTACGCGAGGCCTGCCGGTATCCGTCGAACCATACGTGCACGGCTACTCTCGGCGATTACCTCAAGAAAAACGATATCCTGGGAATCGAAGGGGTCGATACTCGCAAGCTGACCCGACATATACGACTGGCCGGATCAATGAAAGCCGTGCTGTACGCGGGAGATGAAGAGCCCGATGTAGCGAGGTTTGCGGCCGAGGCAAAGGAGTGGGTCGGGCTGGTCGGGGTGGATACCGTGAAGGACGTGACCTGCGAAAAGACCTATGAGTTCAAAGGGACAAGAGGACGAACAAACCACGGAGACGACCATCTTCATGTGGTGGCTATGGATTTCGGCGTTAAAAACAACAGTCTCCGTATTCTTCGTTCGCTGGGATGCAAAGTAACCGTTGTCCCCGCCTCGACTTCATCGGCGGATGTACTTGCCCACAAACCGGACGGGGTATACCTTTCCAACGGGCCGGGAGATCCGGCAGGGGTCGAATATGCCGTTGCAACCATTCGGGAACTTGTCGGGAAAGTGCCGCTTTTTGGAATCTGTCTGGGACATCAGCTTCTGACACTGGCCCTCGGCGGGAAAACCTACAAATTGAAGTTCGGGCATCATGGGGGAAATCATCCCGTCCGTAACCTCAGAACTTCCGAGATCGAGATTACCGCACAGAATCACTGTTTTTGTGCGGATATTGAAAGCCTGAAACATACCGGGGTGGAGATGACTCATCTCAACCTGAACTATAATACATGCGAAGGTATGGCCGATACGGAACGAAAGCTTCTGTCGGTACAATACCATCCGGAGGCGGCACCGGGCCCGCATGATTCCGGATATCTGTTCAAAGAGTTTGTGCGCTTAATGGAAATCGCTCGTTAGTTAGAGCGGTGCTCGCTCATCGATACTGCGCCGGGGGGGGTAAT
>CAZEMW010000816.1:0-1756 GCA_964513105.1 uncultured Fibrobacterota bacterium | reverse complement strand
AATTCCGGAACCTAAGGGGCGTAAGCTCATGTATGCATGATTTGAAACGACAAAAAACAAGATTTTTCTAAGGCCACTATGGTTCCGCGTAAATACGTATAACTGAGCGGCTTTTTCTGTTGTTCTGCCTCTAATCGAACCGGATGTTGCCGGCCATGATTTAAGTTATTGTGGTAACAGCTTTTAAGAGAGGAAATTCATGGGTAGCTCGAAAAGCGGGGACCGGTACACCTTGGGACAGAAAATAGCTCTCCTCAAGCGTCATTTGGTGAATCAAGAGAAAATTTCCGGTATCTAACGGCGAAGTCGGTCCCAACCTGAACCGTCTCGCTCTGAGAGCCCTTGCGTGAGCTGTGCCCTCCCGGGCGAGATGACTCAAGACGATTTCCAGAAGCCCTGATTGATTCAAGAATTCAAAGACGTCGTATCACGGCCAAAGATCAGAAAGTGCCTGAGACAAATCACCCCCCCGAGTATTCTTGCGAGAATAACTTGTATTCGCGGTATGTGTAAAGCCGACGGAAAGAATTCAGGCGTGCCCCGATCCTGATGATGATATAGTTCTTGAGTGTGCAGTTGAAGCAGATGCGGATTACATTGTAACCGGCGACAAGCCTCTAGCTGGTTTGAAGAATTATAGACACATACCCATTCTCACGCCTGGCCGTTTTTCTGAGAGAGGTCTTGCAGTAGCAATTCCGGCCCGCCGATTGGATCTCTTCCGGCTGCTACAGATAATGAAGTCTGGGTTCACATCAACGATAATATTGTAGAACGTACTTCTCCAAAAAATCGGAAAAACCTTTTTGAAAAGTGCAAAAAAACGTTGGTTTTACGTACCATTTTTGGTACATTATACGTAATGAACACTGACAAAGCACCTGAACTCATCTTGGAAGTCCGTTTGTACGGGTCGGCCGGCGGGAGTGAACCGGTACGTGAATGGCTACAATCTTTGCCCCGGGCTCACAGAAAGGCCATTGGCGAGGACATCAAAACAGTACAATTCGGTTGGCCACTTGGGATGCCGGTCGTGCGGAAGCTCGAGGCGGGTCTATGGGAAGTGCGGATTCGTCTCAAAGACAGCATTGCCGGAGTGGTTTTCACCGTCGAAGGCGAGACGATGGTTCTGTTGCACGGCTTCGTCAAAAAATCACAGAAGACGCCGAAAAATGATATCGAAATCGCTCGAAGCAGAAAGAAAGAGATAAGAGGCTGAGTATGGCGCCCAGAAATAAGCATATAGGTTCAGATTTTAGCGATTTCCTGGCGGATGAAGGCATACAAGAGGAAGTCGAAGCGACCGCGATCAAGCGGGTAATTGCTTTTCAGATCGAACAGGAAATGAAAAAAAGGCATTTGAACAAATCAACCATGGCAAGGCGAATGCATACGAGCCGTTCCGCTGTTGATCGTCTTTTTGATCCGAATAGCGAATCAGTTACTCTGCGGACTCTAAACAAAGCGGCTTCAGTGTTGGGAAAGAAACTGAAAGTGCAACTGGTTTAATCATCCTCGGGTCGGAAAGGCTTTCGGAAGCATGCTATACTGAAAAGCCGTCGAAGAAAGCATTCGGGCAGGTCCTTACAGCAGGAGCCAAGATCAAAAAACAGGTAACATACCTGCCTCATTGTCGTATTTTACAGATAAAGGAGGTAACTCATGGCGTTTTCTGACGAATTAACCGACAAAATCAAGCGGACGCTCGAAGATCTACCCTATGAGAAACAGCGTGAGGTATACGATTTTGCCGAAT
>CAZEMW010000815.1:0-1757 GCA_964513105.1 uncultured Fibrobacterota bacterium | reverse complement strand
AATTAATTATGGCCTGATTTACCGTACGGATCGGTACTTTTAGAAGGATTATTAAATCCAAACCAGGGGGTCTGGTATTCAACGGTGAATTCGATGATGCCGCACTCAAGTGTGAGAGAGTATCAAGAGAGGAAGTTTTTCAGGCCATGAGGAGTTCGGGAGAGGGAGTCGTGGAATCGGTTGAGGCCGTCGTTCTCGAAACAAACGGCAATTTCAGCATCATACGTAAGACCGATCGTAGCGGGACCAGTACTCTTCCGGAGACGGCAAAGGACGGCGCACAATGGCGAGAGCGGTAATCATCGGCAGCGATCCTCACATAACGCCCTTAATAGAGTTCCTTCTGAACCGCTACGGGTTTACCGGTGTTGTATCATTTGCCGAGTCGACAAGTGCCGTTGAGTATTCCCGGGACTGTGGGGATGTGGCGCTCGTTATTTGGAATCGCGACGGCGCCGGCACTGATAACACAGGGCTGACTATGAAAATTCGCGAAATACATCCCCCCTCAAGTTTTCTGCTGCTCTCAAAATCTTTGGAATCGATCGGGGAAAAGGAACGAGATTATCCGGTTGCCGTCCTTGGTGAGTGTCCATTTGCGGAGACCATCAAAAAACAGGTGCACGAGGCGCTCGAATGCCGGCAGCGGCACGAACCGTGACACCGGCTCGGCTAACGATTGTCGCTCGACCTCTACTCCATGGCGTTTCCCGTGTTTGAGTACGAAAAACCTCCCTCTCAAGGGACGTGAGTGGCGTGGTCACACCGACAAGCATAGAGTCCCGTCCGTGAAGTCGAACGGCCGGAGCGGGTACCGCGGCGGTGCTTGAGTCCATCGACGAAATCATCGGAGATTTCATTGATCACATTTCCTGAGTGGTTCTCCGCGACATGCCGGAAGCAAACATCGGTCCGAAGGGGAATGTGGGCAGTATCGGCGCGTCTGCATTTCGCCCTTTCGGCTGGGTCCGTTCGTCGTGCGGTCCTTTTCGGCAGTCGATCAAAAGCCGTTTTCGCCTGTCGCAACCCATCCGAGAGGTCGTGAAGGCAAGAAAAAATCAGATTTTTTCTCAAAATGTGTTGATATTGTTGAAAAATTGTTGACAACTCCTTTGATAGGATGCATATTATTGCTCTGTCGTGTGATTCCTATTACAAAAGGAGGTTGAATGCCCGCGAAAAAACCAATGACTCAGGCGCAGATATTTGATGCAATCGCCGAGAAGAACGAGGGCCTGAGCAAGAAGCAGGTAAAGGAAGTGCTGAATTCGATGGCTGAACTGGCTTACAAAGAGGCCAAAACCGGATTCACCGTCCCGGGTATCGGTAAGCTTGTGGTTGTGAAAAGAAAAGCACGTATGGGAAGAAACCCTGCGACCGGTGAGAGCATTAAGATTCCTGCTCGCACTGCTTTGAAATTTCGGGTATCAAAAACCGCGAAGGACAATATCCTGACCTCCAAGGCGGCTCCGAAGAAAGCGACAAAAAAGGCGACCAGGAAAAAGGCTGCTACGAAGAAGAAAGCCACAAAGAAGAAGACTACCAGGAAGTAATAGCCCATACAGTTCAAGAGATGTGACACCTCGTGTCACATCTCTTTGCTCTCAACCCCGCCGCCGGAAAAGCTTCCTCGAAAACCCTCCCTCGTAACTGATCGAATGCAAATATAGCCTTCCGATAGACTGTAATGCCCTGTAATTCCGACCGGCAAAAGGATCCGGCCCCGTCCGACCCCGGAACCGCGCATATCACTGGAA
>CAZEMW010000814.1:0-1773 GCA_964513105.1 uncultured Fibrobacterota bacterium | reverse complement strand
ACGCCCTTCCCCCTTTGAAATCCCCCACAACCTCTCTTCCGCGAAAAATGGACGTCCGACGGGCAGCGGCAAATTGTTGAAATGAAACCGTCAAAGGGGGCGGAATGAAAATCCGCAAGCCCGATACTTCAGACTTGCGGATTAATTGGTTGGTAACTACACATCAGTGCAAACCAGCGGGCACAGAGCGGGCGAAAGGAAAAATGACACTCTCCCGCAAAGGGCCTTTGTCAGTCTTCAGGACCAGATTTTTCTCGATTACGGTTCGCGAATGAAACCACTCTTCTTTGGGAGGCACGCTGATTCTGCCGTAAACGCTCTACAAACCTCCTCGTATCGTATCCAGATTCCGCTGCCAACTTTTCCCGTGCCATGCGGATCTCTTCGATAAATGGATCTTCTTTCATAGCCGAATTATTCCATGAGTTCTTCGGGGGTTGGATTATGCCAAGGTATAAAGTCGCGTTTCTGTCAGCAGTATGGCATTGGATTCGATTTTCAGATTATCGAGCAAACCCAATGCGCTCTTGAACCGATTCAAGATGGCAGTCCCATTAGGCTGAGATAATGCAATTATGATTATCCCGTGGTGTGTTTTGTAGAGCCGAGGCACTGTATGGTAGAAATCTTTGTCGGTTGTTAAGAATACAGCACCATGCTTCTGGGCGAGTTCAAAAATGGAGCGATCGTCTGCCCCCTCATCGGCACTCCCCCTGATATCGAAAACCTCGTGTCCCGCGGATTCCAGGACATCTACCGCCTTTTTGGGCAAATTCTCATCAAGGAAAAACCTCATTGATTTGTAGTTTCCAAAGGCATGCTTTCGAACCGGGCGAGTTCGCTGGCAAATTCCAAAGCCGCACGGATATCCTCGGCCGTGAGATTCGGATAGTTCCCGATAATCTCGTCATATGAAAGACCGGCTGCCAAGTCGCTTAAAATATTGCTGACCAATACTCTTGTGTTCTTGATTACCGGCTTCCCGTGGCAGACCGCAGGATCAATGGATATTCTGGTGTTCATGCATTTTCCTTTCCTGGAGACAGCTTCAAAGGAAATATAGCTATAGTTCCGGAAGGTGTACTGAAAATCCCGAGAAATCCCGTGCCGTACCGGCCCCGCCGAAAAAGAAAGACCACCCCCGGCCCAAAAAGCTAAAAAATTAAGGTACGCCCTTCCCCCTTTGAAATCCCCCACAACCTCTCTTCCGCGAAAAAGCGGACGTTCCGTACGCCCTGCTCGCCTCGTATGCCGGCTCAGCCGCCGGCGCTGCGCTGCGTCCGGTCTCAAAGGGAGGGCTCGCTAAACACCGCGGGAGCATTCAGGTGAATGCATGTATCCAGCAAAGTACAAGCAATCCGGTTTATCACAGCTGGACCGATTCCCTTATTCTTCAGGAAAATGCCTGCCCTGCCCGCCCCGACTTTCGTCATAGGGTTTGCGTTCCAGCGCTATTGTGGGCCGCACATATAGATGATTGTGTTCCCTCATAGCAGATTGGGCCTTAAAGGAAATACTTAAGGCTATGATACTTGACACAAAGCTCAAGAACGCAAAGACCGCAAGCTACGCAAAGGTAACCCGACGCGAGCCTTTGGAAACGGCGGTAATTTATATGGTTATTATGCGACGGACGCACGCTTTTTACAACTGATTCTTCAACCATACTGCCACCGATTCACAACGGTCTATCAGCTTTCCGGCATACTCCGCCGACGGCTCCGGAGAGAACGTATCAGGATATCGTCCTTCAATGTTGTGGAGATTCACCTC
>CAZEMW010000813.1:0-1779 GCA_964513105.1 uncultured Fibrobacterota bacterium | reverse complement strand
GGATGGGTGAGGTGCATGACGGTACGGCCGTCATGGACTGGATGGTGCAGGAGCGCGAAAGAGGGATTACAATTACCTCGGCCGCGATTACCTGCGAGTGGCGGGGGCATCATCTCAATATTATTGATACTCCCGGCCATGTCGACTTCACGGTAGAAGTCGAACGTTCTTTGAGAGTTTTGGATGGCGCAATTGCCGTGTTCGATTCGGTGGGTGGCGTAGAACCTCAGTCGGAAACCGTGTGGCGACAAGCTACACGATATAACGTCCCACGAATCGCGTTCGTAAATAAGATGGACCGTGCCGGTGCCGACTTCAACCGTGTTGTCGGTATGATGGACGAGAAGTTCAAGGCTAAACCGGTTCCCATTCAGATTCCCTGGGGAGCTGAAGATCGCTTTGAAGGAATCATAGACCTGGTACGGATGGTTGCCTATCGGTATGAATCGGAAAGCTTGGGGGCAAAAATTCTCGAGGTCGATATACCTGAAGAACTGCACGAAAGTGCAACAGAATACCGGGAAGCGATGCTCGAGAATGTGTGTGACTACAGCGAAACGCTTATGGAACGGATGCTGGATAGTGGCGATATTGAACAGGAAGTTATTCGCGAGGCTATCAGAAACGCAACTCTGAGTAATGAAATATGTCCTGTCCTGTGTGGTACCGCTCTGCGCAACAAGGGCGTTCAGCAGCTCATGAATGCTGTTGTGGATTATCTTCCTTCGCCTCTTGATCGGGGAGCGGTTCGAGGAATGCATCCTGAAACAAGGGAGCCTGAAGAGCGCAGGCCGGATCGAGAAGATCCCTTCTCCTGTCTGGTTTTCAAGATTGCATCGGATGTCCATGTGGGACGGTTGGCCTTCGCGAGAATCTACTCGGGAACAACCGGTTTTAAGGAAGGCCTTCTGAATCCTCGTGCCGGAACGAAAGAAAGAATCACTCGAATTTTCAGAATGCACTCGAATCGCAGGAAACCTCTGCGCGAGGCGTCTGCGGGCGAGATACTTGCCTTGGTGGGCCTGAAGGATACAAAGACCGGGGATACGTTGTGTGCGGCAAACGCACCGATCACTTACGAGGAAATGACTTTTCCCGAACCGGTTATTTTCAGATCGATTGAACCTCGTACCGCGGGGGATGAAGAGAAACTGAATGCCGCGATGGAGCGGTTGGTCGACGAAGACCCGACCTGCTCAATACAAACCGATCCCGATACCGGTCAGAGATTGATTGCCGGAATGGGGGAGCTTCACCTTGAAATACTGGTTGATCGGCTCATTCGAGAGTTTAATGTTGAGGTACATGTTGGAAAACCGCAGGTCTCGTATCGCGAGACGATCACAGAGAAAGTCGTCGAAGATCTCGAATTCTCTCAGTTGGTTGCGGGAAGAAACCAGTATTCGCATGTCGTTATGGAGATCGCTCCGGTAGAATCATCCGAAGGAGTGGTATTTGAGTCCTCGGTAGAACTCGACGAGGAATTGAAACCAATGATTGAGGCCGTCCGCCAGGGCGTACTTGAGTCTTCCGGCGGCGGAGAGTTGGCCGGTTACCCGGTCATGGGAGTGTCGGTTCGCCTGAAAGAACTCGGAATACGAGAAGACGACACGACTGAGATATCATGCAAAATTGCCGGGGCCACCGCATTTCGCCAGGCATGTGTACGTGCTAAGCCGGCTATCCTTGAGCCGGTAATGGACTTGGAAGTAGTCGTACCGGAGAACTTCACCGGGGCTGTAATAAATGACCTCAATGGTCGCCGGGCCCGTGTTGTAG
>CAZEMW010000812.1:0-1786 GCA_964513105.1 uncultured Fibrobacterota bacterium | reverse complement strand
CGCCGGGGCGAGGGTGAGATACCGAGCTCTTTCCGTGCTTACTTAGTGCCTGTCCAAAGACCCTCGAAAACGGCTTAGAAAGTGTGTTTGTGGGTTTTCGTCGACTGGAATCTTTTGTCTTCCGTCTGATTACCGGGAAACCACACGATTTCCGGTGAGATCTTCGAGTGTACCGGGGGAATCGTTCAATAATGGGAGAATGAACGCCGTCATTCCAAACAATTAGCTGCGACATTGGGTAAAATGGCACAAAACAATGAGCATGAACAGTACAGATTAATCGGAGGGCCGACCAGTGCGTCGGAAGGACCGGTCTATCCTCGTGCTCGCGTTCTGCTGGTGGAGGACAACGACGACGATGTTCTTCTGTTTCGCCGAACGCTTCGCAAACTTCCCGAACCGGTCGCTCTTCGGGTTGCGGGGGACGGTGAAGAAGCGCAGAACGTGCTGTTTAATGAGATTAGTCTGATACCACACGTAGTTGTACTTGATCTGCAACTTCCTAAGATAAACGGGCTCAACGTTTTACGAGAACTACGGAAACGGCCGGAGACAAAATATGTGCCGGTGATCATTTTGACGTCGTCGCTTCTGGACTCCGATATCACAACGGCCTACGATTACGGTGCCAACAGTTATGTGAGGAAACCGCTTACAATGCACAGTTTCACTGAAATAATGTCAACCCTCATAAACTATTGGACCCGTTTCAACCGCATTCCAAGTACGGCCGCGACGGAACGGTATTTGTTTCCGGGAGAGCAGGGATGATCAAGAACGGTTACGAAAACCGTCCGACGGCATTATATCGATACAGGAAAGGTGAATCATGGCGACTCCGGTAAGTATTCTGCTCATCGAAGACTCCCCCGACGATGAAGTTATCTTGCGTCGGGCTCTGGACAAGGAGGACTTTGAGCCCAAAATGGAGCGGGCGGAAGATGAAGCGCAAATGCGGAGTGCGCTGGAATCCGGCGAGTGGGATCTTGTCATCGCCGACTATTATCTTCCCGATTTTTCGGCGCTTGCGGTACTCAAGACATTGCGGGACTTCGGTCGCGATACCCCCTGTGTTGTTGTTTCCGGGAAAATTGGTGAGGAAAAGGCCGCTGAGGTCATGAGAAACGGGGCCTCCGACTACATATCAAAAGGCAACCTCCTCCGTCTTGGCCCCGTAATCCGTCGTGAACTGAAAGAAGCGGAGAACAGACGCGAACAACGGGCGACTGCCGAGGCTCTCGAGAGCTCCCGACGAGAAATAGAACGGCAGAAAATGCGGGAACGGGAGGTGCGGCTGATGGGGCAGCTTGTTTCCGGAGTCGCGCACGAAGTACGAAATCCTCTCAACTCAATTGTTACTCTTGTCGAAGCTTTGTACAGTGAAATCGGCGAACAGGAAAATCTCGACACCTACAAGCATCATATAGATCAGCAGGTTAGGAGGATGTCCCGTCTGATGGAAGACCTGCTGATGATGGGGCGTCCGGCAAAGACCGACCAGTTTGAGCCATTCGATCTTCGTGCTCTCTGTACCGATACGGCAGAGCTATGGAACGCAAGCCGCAAGGGTTCAGGGCGTGAAGTAGAGTTCCTGTACGAGTCGGACAAAGAGAAAATGATGGTCGTTGGTGACTATGAGCGACTTCGGAATTCTCTGGTGAACCTTTTGGAAAACGGGGCGGCCCATTCACCCAAAGACAGCAATCTTCTCCTTCGTTTGGCGTCTCAGCCCGACAAATGGGCGATAGTCGAAATCCGCGATCGAGGCACCGGGATTAACCCCGAC
>CAZEMW010000811.1:0-1788 GCA_964513105.1 uncultured Fibrobacterota bacterium | reverse complement strand
AGGGAAGGTAATCAGACCGTGTGGAATGAGGCCGATCACCTAACTTTTGCCGAGGTAAACCGATGAAGAACTACCTACCGTTTTTTTTATTCCTTCTATGTGTTGCCGGTGCCTACGGGTCACTTCGCGTTCGAAGAACCGACTGCAGTCATATGAACCTTGTCGACTGCCATACGGTAGAAGACGAAGTGAAGTTCGCCGACCAAATGCTGCCTGGTATCTGGGACGGCTATGATTCCGAGACCGGTTTCAAGGAGGTGTCCGACGACAACTTGGGAAGTTTCGATGAAGACGTTGTTGTGGAGACCTGGTGGATCGATTCGCTGTATGAACCCGAACACGACCGGTCGGCCCCTTTTCTTTACGGCAATGTCGAGGATCCGGTTCGCAGAGCGATCCTGTTCATAGCCGGGGGGCTTCATATAGAAGAGCCCGGTACGTATCAGTTCTATGTCGGTCACCCCGACTGGATGTGGAGTCTTTTCTGGATTGACCAGAACGGTAATGGCGAAATCGACCTCGACAACAGCGACGACGCTGTTAACGGGACCTATTCCAGCGGCTCCTGGAGCAGCCGGGGGGGGGACGACACAGTGGAAATCACATTTGACGAACCCGGTCTTTACAAGGTTCTTTTCAATTCGTATCACCGATTCTCAAACAAAGGATACCTAACTGTCGAATGGAAAAAGCCCGGCGGTGAACGGGAGCCTATCCCCTCGTCGGCATTTGGAGAGAGGCGACAGTTTGGTCTGCCAAGGGTTATTATCTCCAAGATCATCTATAACGGGGACACATTGGCCAGACCGTTCGAGGTTCTGGATCCCATACTGCAGCTGCCGATGCGCGCACGCATAGAGACGAACCAGTGTCAACCAATCACGCTCTTTGCGGAGGCGGAGAACATGCGGGGCCGGGATCCGGTATTCCAGTGGGATTTTGGGAACTCCAGACCCATGGAATTATGGGGCCGACCGGGACGTGCATACGGTGAATGTACTCAGAATTCTATTACCCACTATTACGATTGCGCGGAATGTACTTTTGCCTACCCCTCAGTGCGGGTCAAACGTGGGGATAAGACATCGTATAAGAGCCGTTTCAACCCGAAAATCCATATAAACGACGATTCATGTACGGTCTTCTGCCGGGAGCAGACCACCTGTGGTGCCGTTCTTTCGGTAGAATCGCCGAGCGCTCGACAAGATTTTCACCGGGCCGGAAACAAAACATTCAATTCTCCCGACAAAAAGGCACGAATTGTCCTATATGACCTTCGGGGCCGAATGATCAATACAATCCCGTATGATCTCCAGGCCGCAAAACGGCTTAAAACCAGTACCGCCTCGGGTATCTATCTGATTTCCATCCCCGGGGACACGCGGGAGGTCCGACGGGTTCCCGGGGGGCTCTTGCGTCGATAGAATGCTTGAGAAGACCGCCGGCTGCATTTCGGAATTGTGGTATGTTTGATCGGTACTCCTGTTGGATTACCCGCATGAGGACTCTCGTACATGAAAAAATGCATCTATTTCGCAAACATCAAGCCCCCGGCTTTGCGTCAAGATAACAGGCAACCTGTCAGGGGATAACGAACTGCCGCATGGCATTTCCATGTACACCGACAAGATGCGCAATATACCCTTGGAGAGTGCGAGGAAAGCTTGCGGCACAAGTGATAGTACTGAGCAAAACCTCACCGAATAGCAGATTGCATTTCCATTAAAAAAAAGGCCCTCGATTCGAAGGAATCGAGGGCCAAAATTAAACCTGGCGGCGACCTACTCT
>CAZEMW010000810.1:0-1799 GCA_964513105.1 uncultured Fibrobacterota bacterium | reverse complement strand
GGATGAGATCAATTCCGAGGAAATCCGTACCCGCTTTGCCGATCTGAAGAAACAAATTGATCAGGAACATGCAAAGGTGCTTGAGAATGGCGGATTGCACATAATCGGCACCGAGCGCCATGAGAGTCGTCGAATCGATAATCAGTTGCGAGGGCGGGCCGGTCGTCAAGGCGATCCGGGGTCCTCAAAATTTTTCCTTTCACTTGACGATGATCTCATGCGCATATTCGGGTCGGAACGAATCGCATCCATTATGGATCGCCTGGGAGCCGAAGAGGGAGAGGTGATTTCTCATCCGCTTGTATCTCGCGCGATTGAAAACGCACAGAAACGGGTTGAAGGAAGAAACTTTGATATCCGTAAGCACCTCAAAGAATACGACGACGTAATGAATTTTCAGCGCACCGAGATCTATGGTCTACGGCAGCAGGTGCTCAAGGGTGAGGACATAAAAGATGAAATCCATGAACAAGTCGCAGCGTATCTGGAAGAGCTGATCGAACGTGCCACTCGAGGAGAGCGGTTCGCAGAAAACTGGGATTTGGAAACGCTGCGCAATGAACTCATGACCTCCTGCGGTATCCCGTTCCAGCCCTCCGATATCGAAGGAAAGACGCCGGACTCGCTATTCGACGATATTTGGGGGAAGGTAAAGGCGCACTACGAAGAAAAAGAGGAACGATTCGGATCGGAATCAATGCGCCGGTTTGAGCGAAGCGTTTTTCTCATGGTGATCGATAATCTGTGGAAAGATCACCTGTATGAAATGGATCAGCTCAAGGGGGGAGTACAGTACCGGGCGTTTGGTCAGAAGAACCCGCTGTTTGAGTATCAGAGAGAAGGCTTGCGCATGTTCAACGAACTGCGAAGCACGATTGCGCAGCAGGTTACTTCTTATATCTTCAGGCTGGAGGCGGTCGAAAGCAGTCGGGACAGAATGGCGGCTCCGAGATCCCGCGAACAGCACAATGAAATAGATGTGTTCTCGACGGTTCCCTCGGCCCAGACTCGAAATCAACCGCAGGGAGAGCCCGTTCTCACACAGGCGAGAAGCAGCGCCATGCACACAAACCGACCCAGTTCCGGCTCCGACGGACGAAAGGAACCGGTGCGTGTTGGTCCACGAGTCGGCAGAAACGATCCGTGTCCCTGTGGAAGCGGGAAAAAGTACAAGAAATGTTGCGGCTCATGAGCGGAATGGGGGCATTCATAACCTTTGAGGGTATCGACGGTTGCGGAAAAACAACCCAATTGCGGTTTGCACAAAAGCATCTGGAGTCGCGTGGCCTGAGCTGTCTGGTAACTCGCGAACCCGGTGGCACACCAATTGCAGAATCGATCAGGGAAATTCTGCTGTCGCCGGAGAACGATTCTATGAGCGATACCTGTGAGATCCTCTTGTACTGTGCGGCTCGTGCACAGCATGTTTCGGAAAAAATTGTTCCGGCCCTGGAAACAGGAGCTATTGTACTCTGTGATCGTTTCCAGGAAGCTACATTGGCCTACCAGGGATTCGGCCGCGGATATGACATGGATGAGCTCGGTCGGCTGAATCGGGCGGCAACCCGAGGAATACTGCCCGATCTCACCTTTGTATTCGACGTCTCCGTGGAAACGGCCGCCCGGCGTTTGAGGAGTTCCGGCGAAGCTCCGGATCGTCTTGAAATGACTTCCGGAGGTTTCTTTCAGCGCGTTCGTGAAGGGTATCTGGAACTTGCGCGCCGGGATCAATCGCGCATAGTTGTGCTAGATGCTGAAGAAACGGCGGAAGAGATTGCCGATTCCGTACGAGAGAAATT
>CAZEMW010000809.1:0-1799 GCA_964513105.1 uncultured Fibrobacterota bacterium | reverse complement strand
CGGGTGGGTTCCTCATTGATATGAACAGCGGGATCCCAGGTGGGTTTCCTGAAGAAAAAGCCGCAGGCCGCCGAGTAAATCATTCCGGTTCCACGCACCTTTCCATCGTATGAATACCCGGCTATGTGGGGGGTGGCAATATCGGCCGCACGAAGGGTCTCGAGGGATATTTCCGGTTCATTCTGCCAGACGTCGAGCACCAGACGGCCAATGCGGGATCGACTACGCAGCAGCGCTTTTTCGTCCACGACACGCCCCCGGCTGGTATTGATCAACGTGGCCCCTTTTTTCATCTTGCCGAGGAACTTCTCATCCACGAGATCCTCGGTTTTGTCCGGTCCTTCGGTCTGCAGCGGCACATGAAGCGTAACGATATCGGATTCCGACAGCACCGTATTGAGATCCTGATAGAACCCGTCGGTATCGGCTCCCCGGGCTTTGGGTGGATCGTTGACGAGGCACTGAATACCAAGTGCTCCCGCACGACGATACACTCGTCCTCCCACGTTCCCGACACCGATAATACCGAGAGTCTGCTCCCAGGGAGGAGGCCCGCCCCGGTGCCACAGCTCGAAAATCGCCGACACTACGTACTCCGCCACCGAGTCGGCATTTGATCCGGGCGCTCCCGCGAATCCGATATGGTTGTTTCGAAGGTACTCAAGGTCTACGTGATCGTAGCCAATGGTAGCCGTGGCCAGAAAGCGGACCGCCGTGTCGTTCAGAAGCTTCTCGCCGGCCTTCGTAACCGACCTGATCAGAAGCATTTCAACGTCGCGGAGATCATCTGACGTTATCTCTCTTCCCGGCATGAGACGAATTTCACCGAAATCTCTGAAAGCTTCTTCCACAAAGGGAATATTGGTGTCGGCGACTATTTTCATTCGACACGAACGTCCTTTCAACCTGAAACAGCCAATGTTTCTCGAGCGAGGAAATGTATTTCCGGCAGTATGCTCACTTACACACCCCAAAATATGTTCCGATACAAAATAAATGATCCGGAGCTCGCGATCAGATAATTCCTCTGAAGGAGGACCTATTCACGTATTATTTTTCAGATTGAGACACGCGCGTTGCAACTGTAGCGAGGATATGGCATAATACCGGTAGGCCTTTCTCTGGGAGCCGCGGCATCCGAATAGCACGGCCACTCACCACGTTTCGACAGATTCCGAACAAACGGTGGTGGCCGTCCGTATGAGTTCCTTCCCCATTGTGTAACGCCGTGAATAAACGCCCCGTTCCGAAGAAAAGAGATGGCTTCGGCGGAGGTGGGAAAACCCTGATCCATCTCATGAAGCAGATGCATGGACTATATACAATCCTCGAAATCAGCGCTGTATACTGCAATTGCCGGTGATGCCCTCGGTGTCCCGGTTGAGCACTCGGCACGACATGAGCTTACCCTCTGTGCCGTCAAAAACATGCTCGGGTACGGACGATACGATCAGCCGAAGGGCACATGGTCCGACGACACCTCGATGACGTTGTGCACGATTGAGGTCCTCAGTAGGGGCTACGATGTCGAAGCGCTGGGGCAAAAGTTCTGCGGCTGGATTTTCGATGGAGAATGGACGCCCTGGGGATACGTTTTCGATTCGGGGATTACCACGTTTACCGCCCTGGACAAGATCCGGAACGACGGGGTCAGTGCAAAGGCCTCGGGCGGTGATTCTGAAGACGACAATGGTAACGGTTCGCTCATGCGAATGCTTCCGGCGGCACTCTATTTTGTCGACGAAGAGACTGAAGAGTATCTGAAACGCATTCATGAGGTCTCCGCGATTACTCATGCG
>CAZEMW010000808.1:0-1813 GCA_964513105.1 uncultured Fibrobacterota bacterium | reverse complement strand
CGGCAACCCCGATACGTCTTCCGCCGTAATCAATACCCAGGAGCTTCATCCAACTCCTTGGTCCATTCCATCCGAACGCCGAGAGTTGGCAGTGCGCAGTTTGTCGCCGGAGCTTCTTTGTCGAGAACAAATCGAAATTTGCCGCTCTCCATGGCGAGAAGATCAAATACTGCATCTTTTCCACGCGCTCTTCCGGATACGGCGTAAACAATGGTGCCGTCCTTGAAATAGACCAACCCGCTCGGTTTCCGATCCTCAACCAGAAGACATCCGGTTTTGTGGCCGATCTCTACAAATTGTAGCACCTCGGGAAGGCTTCCGTCACCTATTTCTCCCTCAAGGGCAGCCACCTCGACACTCTTCCGGATTTCCTTTGGTCGGTCATCGCTCATGAGAAGAGGTGTTACCAGTGAAAACACCTCTCTGTCGGTAAACGATATGCCCAGATACAGAACATTCGAAATCACCCGGCTCTTCTGAACTCTCTCCGGGTCGGGCACATTATAGAAAATCACGAGTGAATTCGCAGTACTCGCCTTTGCAGCAATGATACGCTCAAAATCGACCTGAATGGTAGGACTGAATTCCCAGTCCACCGCAGCGACATCGGGCAAACTGTGGGTCATCATTTTGCCTGCATCATCCAGATTGCGAGCACTCGATACGGAAAACCCGACCTCTGCAAAACATTTCTGCAGTGAAGCGCCAGAATCCGAGAGATAACGGGCAATAACTTTATCATTTTTCGCCACAATCAGAATACGTTTCTCAACAGTCGTGGACTTCACCCAACCGGCACGGACTTTGTCCGCACGAAGCATGAAAAACCGCACAATCAGGACCAGGAGAACTATTCCGGCAATTATGGCCAGCAATGTGAGAAAATCACTCAGGATTATCGATGAAGGTGCATCTACGATTTTGACGTACCGACGTTCAATCCACCCTTCCCTGTCTCCATATTGAATTTTGCACCAGGAATCACCGGCCATAAGGAGTGGATAGTGCCGTCCTTTGGGAACCATGCCGAGAATAGGAGATTCGGGCCGAAGCTCCGCAAGAATCTTTGTGGGCCCACGGGTGACCTGGACGTACTTCTCTACATCGGCCTCAAGATTGGGCTCAGGCGTTTCGCCGAAGAGGAAACCGAACGAAGCAAGGGCCACGGAATGCGTCGGTTCGGATTGACCGAGAGACGCAAGTCGTTTCAGAAGACAGGCGCAGTCCTGCCATGTCGCCTCAACGGGAACATATCCCGTGACGAACAGCATCACCACGAATGCGGTACAAAACCGAAAGCATTTGGCCATATGGGCTTATTCGTTACAAATCCGAAGTTTTCTGACGGTATATAAATATAAATGTAGCGGCAAGGGTGCCGAGGAGGAGAAATGCAAACAACACCAGAGTACCAACCGGAACAGCCATTACCGTAACGCTGGGGCTGGTGACCACCATTCCGGCCTGCTTGTCGAGCCAGCCGACCTTTTCCTGGACTTTCACCTGATACCAGGATTCACCCTCGAATACCAGCTCAAAGTGGTCGCCCTTCTTGGCCTGGCGAATGATCCGCGACTGGGGATCGAGAAATTCATATATGTTTGCGAAAGGACTTCTCACCCTCACATATCCGTCCGTCCCGGCAAATGACGGGGCCACAGCCAAAAACACTACGCCTACCAGTACGAACAGTGACATTCTTTTCATGAATGTCCCTCCTTCAGCCAATATTGAAAACCGTGTTAAGCGAACAATACCTTGCGGAACGATTTCAGGGATCCGGCTCCGCAGAATTCCAGTCGTACAGTAAGAT
>CAZEMW010000807.1:0-1816 GCA_964513105.1 uncultured Fibrobacterota bacterium | reverse complement strand
CCCTGTTTCGGGAGGTGCGGCCCTTGCGGGTACGTCGGGTGGGATTCGGGGAGAGCGGCACGCCGCGCAACCTGCCGCTGCTCAAATTTTCCTTTTCGCCGCTCTTCGGTTGCGCTCTGTGCCGAAAGAGCTGGTTTAAACCCCGAACGGTAAAAGACACCGCCCACCCGCCCAAAACCTCCGTTCCCCGAGTTCTTTGGGGATCTCGGTCCGCTTCGGTTCCTTTTAATCTCTGCAGAATCTCGGTAGCTTTAAAAGATGTTCCCTTGATGTAGTTCCTGAAGAAACGTAAACACCGGCATTACATCGATGTCCGAGTATTGGTATCTCCTTGTGCCCTTGTAAACGCCGATCATTTTGTCTACTATCAGCTTTGAGTTCTGGGTAAGGGAGCGCATCGGTTTCTCCCATTCCCGTTTCCACTTTGAGGCTGATTTGACTTCAAGGCAAACGATGTAAGCTGGTGACGATAGTTGCCGTTTTCTCGTTTCAATAATGAAATCCACTTCTGAACCACTTGCGGTACGATAAAATGCGATGTCCCGATGCTTACCTTGAGTATGGTTATGTACTCGCAATTCGTGGAGAAGGAGTGTTTCCAAAGCGTAGCCTTTCCAGACTGGATCAAGAGGATCATGGAGCAAACCAGCAGCAGCCCTGGCAACTCCCGGATCAAACCAGTAGAACTTCGGATGCGCCTGTTCACGCACTTTGACATTAGGCCGATAAGGGGGCAGCATATGTCCCAGAAGAGTATCCTCAAGAATGGAAAAATAAACATCCACACTGCTGCGGGGGACACTTGCTTCCCGGGCGATATTTTGAAGATTCACCGTCTGCCCGTTAAGCATGCCACAAATACCGAGAAAACGCAAAAAGGGAGGAAGACGTCGGACAATGCCCTCTTGCGTTATTTCTTCTTTTATGTAGGTGTTCACATACGAGTTCAGAATATCAGATGCGTACTCTTTGTCCAAGTAAACGGCCGGTAACACTCCCCATTCAATAGCGTGATCAATGTCGTAACCCTCACCAATTTCCGCGAAAGAAAAGGTTTCAAGATTTCTGGTGAGTGCCCGACCTCCCAGCAAATTGGTTCCGTCTCTCCGTAGCTTACGGGCCGATGAACCGCAAAGAACAAACCGCCATCCTTTTTCCTCAATCAGCCGATGTACTTCGTCGAGGAGTTGAGGCGCTTTCTGGATTTCATCGAGTATGACCCACGTCTTTTGAGGTTTCCGACCGATGATCGGTTCGAGCATTTCAGGTTTAGTAGAAAGCTCTATATACAAGCTGGAGTCAAGCAAGTCCAGATAGACTGCATCGGGAAACGAACTTTTGAGCCATGTGCTCTTCCCCACGCCCCGGGCGCCGAAAAGGAAGAACGATCGTGAAGGTGGTTGAAGCAACCGGGGAAAATTAGCTTTGTTCATGAATGCAAAATAACAAAACATTTGTTATTTTGCAATGCATTTTTACAACTATGTTGTTTTTTTTCATGAATATACCAGTACAGTATTGGCACTTGGGAGCCCTTGGGGGCGGATCGGGCTACGAACTCGATCCGGACCGAGATTTTCGACGGATCTCGGGGAGGCTACAAAAGTTGTTCCGGGCGGGCGGGGGAAAACTGTCGGCGTCGGGCGGGAGTGTTCGGATACCGGTTTCGACGTAAATGGTTTTCAGCCGACCAGAATTTCACCGGCAGAAGTTCCCTTTGAGGGCGGAGGGTGATATGAATTGAGAGTTCCCCCGGCCCATAAAAGCGCTATGAGCACCGCGACTATGCGACGCGGCGGAGCCTGGTCGGCGCAGA
>CAZEMW010000806.1:0-1817 GCA_964513105.1 uncultured Fibrobacterota bacterium | reverse complement strand
CTCCTCAAATCATTACGGCATATTGCCACATCCTATTGCGCCACAACACCGGCGGATCACAGGAAAAATACGATATAAAAACGGAAGTTGAACAGAGGGAGAGAATGGGAGTCGCTACATCCCCGGCGTACAGTTGTAGACGAGGGTATCCCACTCGTTTTCGGTACAAGAAACTATGTGGAGGGTATCACGCGTGCAGACCGTGCTCGTGTCCAAACCCACTTGCTGTGGTGAATAGGTGATTTTGAAACACTCGTCGGGTACCGGAGAGGCGGCTTGCTCCCAAAGCAGGAGCGAGTCACCCGTTACTTCCCATTTCATGTAACTTCTGGGTCCTCCTGCCGAAAGAGGCCTCAATATCTGCGCATTTTCTTCATGGAATACGAGGCTGAACATCTCCATGGGACTACCGGGACTGTTTTGCCACTGGTGCTCCCGCACCAGCACCTCTCTTGCTACCACGTCCTCGCGGTTTTCAACCGTCTGCTCGGCATCATCGACGATCAAATCGGTTCTCTCCAGGCAGGAGACGATTGCGGCGGAAAACAGAAGCAGAATTGTACCGGTCACATTTCCTTTCATAGCACACCTTATTTGTAGAACAGAAAAAAATGCCTGCGCCGTCCAGGTTCGGCACAATCAAAAAATGTCAGTGTTTCAGTCGGAATCCGAGCGACACCCGCTCCCCACACCATAACCAAAGGAAATGCTGGATAAAGGGCTGCTCCTTACCCGTTGTCCTGCCACTCATACACGAATGCGACCGAGTCTTCTTCTCCACACTCAACGGCATAGAGAGTATCGGGGCGACACACCTTTTCCGAGCTGGGGCAGCCCGTATCCGCCCCCGGTGCAACCGGTGCGTAGCTGATTCGGTAACAAAGTGACCGAAACGGTGAAGCCGACGCGAGGAAAGCCTCAAGGGTATCTTCAACAATTCTCCAGCTGCGGTAGGTGGTTGTGTTACCAAACCCAGGGGCGGTGGTTCTCAGGGTTTCACTCTTGAACTGGAGAAAGAGCCCGTCGAAAGGGCCCATGGGATTAATCTTGTTCCATCCTCCCTGCCGAATAAGCGTGTCACGAGGAATTATTCCGGCGGTCTCCTCGGGCTCAGGTAAGGAATCGATTGTTGCGGTCTCATCGACTATCAGGTCGGTTCTCTCCAGGCAGGAGACGAACAAGGCGAAAACCAGAAGCAGAATTGTCCCGGTCACATTTCTTTTCATTGGATACCTTATATATATTGAATAGAAGGTTGCCTGTTCCGCCCAGGCTGAGTATTACCAAATAAATATAGCTATTCAACCGGAATTCCGCATGTCGAAACTGTCGTTTCACCACGGGGGTTCAACGTTTTGCCGGCCTTTTCGGTGCTGTCGGCATTTGGATTGCCCGCGGCAGAACTGATCAGCGTCCCCATGGCATTCAGCGCATACAAATTGATTCTGCACGCATTTTCTTTGAACCGTATATTACCAACGTACGACTAACCTACAAAACCGGAGAAGGGTTTTCCGGAAATTTATAGCAAATTTAATCGATAAAATAAACAACAACCGGCATTCCGAGGGGGTTTTCGCTCGGAGCTGAATGAGCGAAAGGAGTTCATTCGTGAGAAATCGAGGAACAAAACAGTTGCAGAGAGCACAGATGCTCGCCGCCGGCCTTATTGCCGTGGGGCTGTTTTCGGGCGCTATTCGCGCTCAATCCTACCCGAATTCACTCGAGGTGCCCGTAATTTTCTACGATTACCATTCCAACTGCTCAAATCCGGAATTTCAGGTCCCATGTGGACATGACGACTATCCGCCGAATGG
>CAZEMW010000805.1:0-1832 GCA_964513105.1 uncultured Fibrobacterota bacterium | reverse complement strand
CGCAGGCGTATCGCAGGAGCGTATCTTTCAGGAGCTGAATAAGATGCTTCTGGGCGAGCATGCCGACCGGGCGATTGAGCTGCTCCAGGATTCGGGTCTGCTCGAGCATATACTTCCCGAAGTTTCGGCTCTGCAGGGAGTGGAGCAACCTCCTGAATTCCATCCGGAAGGCGATGTTTTCGACCATACGGTGCTCGTTCTCCGTGAATTGGATCGCCGAACGCAGACAGTCGGGTGGTCCGCGCTTCTTCACGATATCGGCAAGCCGAGTACCATGAGAATGGAAGATCGGATTCGATTTAACGGTCACGACCGTGAGGGAGCCGTAATGGCCCGTGCGGTGCTCCGTCGTCTCCGAGCTCCGCGAGCGCTGATCGATTCCGTTTCCGAATGCATTTCCAATCATATGAATTTCATGAATGTCCGGAAAATGCGGCTCTCTACGCTCAAACGATTTCTTGCCCGTGAAACAATCGAAGATGAAATTGCGCTACATCGCGCCGATTGTCTTGCCAGTCATGGCGACATATCCAATGTTGAATTTCTTAGGCGTGAGCAGGGCCGTTTTGTCCAAGACACGATTAAGCCTCCCCCGCTACTGACGGGAAAAGATCTAATAGATATGGGCCTGGAACCGGGCCCTTCGTTCGGAGCAATCCTCACCGAGGTATACGACAGGCAGTTGGAAGATCATTTGCAGACCAAGGAAGAGGCGGTGGCCTGGGTGCGCGAAAATCTTCAGGACCCCAATTCCAACCACCCCCATTAACCCAATACCGCGACACTTCTGAAAGCTCACTGCACCGCAAGTTCGGCAACCGGCTTAGTAACTAAGAGCCAAGCTCAGGAAAGTCCGTCGGTTACACCGGTTCAGGACAGATACTATTTGTCGATGTAATACGTATTGTGGATAGCCGAGCAGGTTATGTATATTATGAGGATAGTATTTGCCGGCTTGTGATTTTCGGGCGTAAGCCCGTTTTTTATTATCAGGGGGTTACCCGGTGTCGAATGCGCTTCCTGAACATATTCGTTCTGCGGTTGAAAGAAAGCTTGAGAGCATGGGGCTTGAGCTTTTTGAAGCGAAATATTCCAGAGCGGGAACACACTCCAAGCTGAAACTCATGATCGATAAGGACGGCGGTGTATCGATCTCCGACTGTGAAAATGCAAGTCGCGAGATTTCAATGCTGCTCGATGTAGAAGATTTTTCAAAAAGTCCGTATACACTTGAGGTTTCATCCCCGGGTGTGGATCGGCCACTGAAAACACAAAGGGATTTCTCCCGGGTGGTTGGACGTGAAATAACCGTAGCACGTACCGAAGGTAAGAATCTTCGGGGACTGCTGACCAATTGTTCTGAATTGGACATCACTCTCGACCAAAACGGCAAGACCATTACGATCCCGATCGATCAGATCAACTGGGGCAAAGTAGAGGTCTCTTTCAAATAGTTCGTACGGAAGGACTGATCCACGATGGCTACCAAAAAGAAGAAAGCTCAAGCGGTACAGGCGATGGATATTGTTTCCGCTTTGTCCGGTGTTACGAAAGAAAAAAGCATCAGCATGGATCTCGTGCTTGATACGCTCAAGGACGCTCTTGCCTCCGCAGCGAAGCGATACCTGTCGAAGCCCGCAAATGTCATTGTCGATGTCGACCGGGAAAAGGGAACGATTGACGTCTACACCCGGCAGATCGTTGTCGAAGAGGTGGAAGACCCCGAGCTTCAGATACATATCGACGAAGCAAAAGAGATTGACGATGAACTGGAAATCGGCGATGAACTGATCCAGGAACTCGACATGGCTCATTTCGGCCGAACTGCGATT
>CAZEMW010000804.1:0-1834 GCA_964513105.1 uncultured Fibrobacterota bacterium | reverse complement strand
GTACAGTGCATCCGTATCCTCGGCGGAACTCGTCGGCGGTATGCGCGGGTTGGAGACGTTATCGTCGTTGCAGTAAAGGACGCGATTCCCAATTCGCCGGTAAAAAAGGGAAGTGTTGTCAAAGCGGTTGTGGTGAGAACGCGTAAGGAGTTTGCCCGTAAGGACGGAAGCCTTATTCGATTCAGCGACAATGCAGCAGTGATCATCAACGAGGCCAGGGAACCGAGGGCAACGCGTATTTTTGGACCGGTCGCCCGGGAACTTCGCGAAAAGAAGTTCATGCGTATCGTCTCGTTGGCGCCTGAGGTACTGTAGGGAGAAAAAAATATGCGATTGAGAAAAGGTGACACTGTACAGATAGTGTCGGGTGAGTTCAAAGACCAGACGGGACGGATTGTTCGGGTAGAGCCCGCTAAAAACCGTGCGATAGTCGAGGGCAAAAACATGGTGCGTCGGCATACAAAGCCGAATCCAAAGAATCAGCAGGGCGGAATCGTCGAGAAGGAAGCTCCGATTCACCTGTCCAATCTGATGCTTGTGTGTCCGAAGACCGGGAAACCGACACGTGTCGGAACTCAAATCCTTGAGAACGGCAAACGCGTGAGATATTCCAAAAAGGCTAAGGAGTTGATAGATTGAGCACGCAAACAAAGGAACTGCCCAGATTGCAGCAAAAGTATCAGGCAGAAATAGTTCCTGCCTTGAAGGAACGATTTGAGCTGAAGAATGTGATGCAGGTTCCCAGGCTCGAGAAAATCGTCCTGAATATGGGGGTCGGGCGTGCGATTCAGGACGCTAAGCTGCTCGATGAGGCCGTAATGACGCTTCAGGTCATTTCGGGACAGAAACCGATTGTCACCAAATCGAAATTGGCGGTGTCCAATTTCAAACTTCGCAAAGGGATGTCGATCGGGTGCAAAGTGACGCTTCGCCGCGATCGAATGTATGAGTTCATGGATCGTCTGATCGGAATCGCCATTCCGCGTATTCGAGATTTCCGTGGACTGTCACGGAAGTCTTTTGATGGCCACGGAAATTACACAATGGGTATAAAAGAGCAGATTGTGTTCATGGAAGTGAACCGTGATAAAATATCGCAAATTACGGGTATGGATATCTGCATCTGTACGACGGCAAGGAGCAATGCACTGGCGATGGGGTTGCTCGAAGAACTTGGGATGCCGTTCAGAAAACAGTAAAAAGAGGAGTCTGAGGGAGTGGCAAAAAAGGCGTTGATCGAAAAGAGCCGAAAAAAACCGAAGTTTGCAGTCAGGGCATACAACCGATGCAGACGCTGCGGTCGGCCGCGGGCGTACATGCGGCAGTTTGGTGTTTGCCGTATTTGCTTTCGGGAACTTGCCCTGCAGGGCGCGATCCCCGGTGTGGTGAAATCGAGCTGGTAACACTTATCCACTCTAGGAATGTATCTAAGGGGTTATGAGGCATGGTAACTGATCAAGTGGCGGACATGTTCACCAGGATTCGCAACGCCGTTCAGGCAAAAAGAAGAACTGTCGATATTCCTGCTTCGAAACTGAAGAAGGAGCTGACTAGAATTCTTTTTGAGAATCATTTCATCAGCAAGTATGCATACGTGGATGATTCCAAGCAGGGAATAATCAAGATCCTGCTCAAGTATGATGATGAGATGCGCAACGCAATCCAGGGAATACAGCGTGTGAGTACTCCGGGAAGACGTCGGTACGTGGGATCCAACGAGATTCCGAAAGTATTGAGCGGAATGGGAATCGCGATCGTATCCACATCAAAAGGTGTTCTTACGGATCGCGAATGCCGCAAAATGAATGTCGGCGGCGACGTCGTCGGCACGGTT
>CAZEMW010000803.1:0-1835 GCA_964513105.1 uncultured Fibrobacterota bacterium | reverse complement strand
CGCCAGGCGGGGCGTTGCGCAGGGGGAGTGTAAGTCCGGGCACCTCGACTCCGCTCGGCGTCCGGACTTACTCTTCGCTCGGTAGATTATAGTCCAAATCGGTCTAAAACTCATACCCCAGAGAAAGACGCAAGGGCGTGTAGGCGGGAGCGTCGAACGTGATGGCGTAGTCGAGGGAAAGCGAGCGAATGCGCACCCCCGCGCCGACCGAGGGCACTTTGCCGTTGAGGCCCGCCCGGATCGCAACGATATCCCAGAACTCGGCTTCAAGCCCGAACTGCACCGGATTCTCGTACTGCAGGCTCATTCCAACGGCCGCGGTCCAGTCCGCGAAAAACGTTCCGGACTCATCGATATAGGCGATACCGTAGCGGCCCTCACTCTGCGTCTCCTCGGCATAGTTCAAATAGGAGCCAAGCCAGTTCACCCTCGTCGGAAGAACATCATGGATGGCGGCACTGAGCAGAATCTGTCGACTGAGCTTCTTTTCTTTCAGGTCGTAGTCAAATCCCAGGCGAACGGCAAGTCCCACATCAACGTTGACATTCATTCCCACGTAAACCCGGTTTCCCGGGTTCATGGTCTGCCAGTAATACTTGAAATTCAGCCCGCCGGCGATATCCAGAATGAACGGCAGACTGAATCCCGACGGGCGCGGGACCGGCAGCGAGAAGAGCCGCGCGACGGAAATGCGAACGGTGCTCTGATTGTTGCGGAATACGCCCGTGCTCGAGTTTTCGGTAGGTCTCAGTTCGTAGTTCAGTTGTCGTTGTTCGTAGGTACCGGGGAGAGAGTCGTATTGCCGGATATCCCCCGAGAAAAACCCCTGATAGTGAACCCCAAGGTTCAGTCTTTCCTGAATAGGCGCGGCAAGAGAGACAACGCCGATATCAGACAGCCCGCCGTAGAGCCGTGCACCTTCTACCCAGACCGATTTCTTTGTTGAGAAGGAGGCAAGGGAGGGATTATTTATCGCGCAGATCCCGCTGTACGGCAGCGTAACACCAAGATCTCCCATGGCAACGCTCCGGCTGTTCATCGGAATACGATGCAGCTCGAGCGCGTAGCGAAGCTCTTCTTCACCAAATACCGGAGAGTACGGGAGGAAAAAAAACGAAACGAGAAGGAAAACCCAAGCCGACCGGCAAGCCATCGTTACCCCGCTTTTGCACCATTGCGGCGCGCCTTGAATGGGAGTACGGTGTGCGGCGGTCCGACCCCTTCATGTCGGGAGAGTCACGCTATTCGCCAATGATCGTAATGGATACTCGTCGACTTCGGGGACCGTCAAACTCACAAAAGTAGATCGACTGCCACGTGCCGAGGACCAAACTGGCGGCGTGTACCGGAACCTGCACACTGAGTCCCACGAGCGAGGCCTTGAGGTGACTGTCGGAGTTTCCTTCGGCGTGGTGGTATCCCGACTCATGTTCCGGAATAAGCTTTCCAAGCTTCCAGAAAAAATCGCGCTGCACGTCGGGATCGGCGTTTTCATTAATCGTGAGACCGGCGGTCGTATGAAGACTCGCGACGGTGACCACCCCCTGCGAAATGCCACTCTCGGCGACGGCTTTGCGTACCTCGTCGGTGATATCGACCCAGTGATTACGCTCGCGGGTCCGTACCGATATCTGCCTGGATTCTACCATAATAGTTTGCTAATCGACAACAGTGTCCATAGGAAGGATGTATTTGGTTGGATCGGTATGTCTGCCGCCTTTGCGGACTTCGTAATGAAGATGAGTGCCGGTGCTTCTGCCGGTATTTCCCATGTATCCGACAACATCTCCTCTGTTCACCACCTGCCCTTCTTTCACCGCGGTCTGCACCAGATG
>CAZEMW010000802.1:0-1840 GCA_964513105.1 uncultured Fibrobacterota bacterium | reverse complement strand
ATTTGCCGGACGTAATGCTGCGCATGCCCTGTCTGAAGTCGCAAAGCACCGGGAAGTTGTGCTGATCGACCGCTATTCCTTCACGACCATGCTTCCGTCACTTCCTGATTATGCCGGCGGTCGTCTGGAGAAAAGTACGATCACGGGAGACTTACGACGCCTGCTCCCCAAAGGGGTCCGATTCATCCAGACCGAAGTATTGAAGATGGATCTGGAGAAAAATTGCCTTACCACCATTGATGGGAAAATCGGCTATGAAAAGTTGATCATTGCCTGTGGTTCGAAAACCGCTACTCATGGTTTTACCCCCGAAGGCGGAACCATGTTCACCCTCGACTCCCTGCCGTCGGCCGATCGGATCCGCCATGCATTTCCCAAGTATCTCGAGACCGCCGGTGATATGCCCACGGCGGTAATTGCGGGCGGGGGCTACACCGGCCTGGAACTGGCATGCTCTCTCAAACGGGCTGCATCGGTTTCTGGAATCGACTGTCGAGTGCAAGTGGTGGAAATGATGCCGGAATTACTTCCGTTTCTCTCCCCAAGTGAAAGGAGCTACGTCGACAAAGGCTTGCGAGAGATGGGAGTAGAGATCCGCACCGAAGTAAAGGTGACCGCATATGACGGGGTAAATCTGCAACTCTCCGATGGGCGGCCGATAAGACGTCCATTTTTCTGCTGGAGCACCGGTACGAAGTTATCAATCGATCAGATCGAAGCTCCCGCATCGAACCGTATCCGGGACGGACGCTTTGTCGTCACCCCAACGCTTCAGCTTCAGGGATACCCCGACGTGTGGGCGGCCGGTGATGCCGCCGCCGTATATGCCGGTTCCACTCCCTTGCGGAAGGCGGTGAATTTTTCCATTTACGGAGGTCATGCGGCGGGGAAGGCATGCGCCGCATCGATTCTTCATACGCCTCCACCGCTATTCCATCCGGTTGATCTGGGATGGATTATTCCCCTGTGCACCTCTTCGGTCGGACGGGTTTTTAGCACCATCCCTTTGCGCGGTACTCTTGGTCTGCGTCTGCATTATTTCTTCAATGGATATCGTAACTATTCGGTCGGTAACTTTCTAAAATTTGGTCTTCACGCCCTCCATCCTCACAGGTAGGAGCCAACCGACTCGACCTCTTCGACTGACGGCTACGCACAATATTTCGGCATCCCTTCGATAATCGGCGGGTGCCGTGCCGGCATATATGTTGCGCTTTTATAGTAAAGAAAGGATTGCGGGAACATCTCTTTTTTTAACGGGTTCTAGGTGTATATGATCAGGAATGCACAATTATGAAGACCCCGGCATCGAATCAGTATAGGAGAGGAGAGAATAATGTACCTGCTATACCGAGAAAGGAAGTGTGCCGAGTGCGAGCGAATCGAACATTCGCTGCGAGAACTCGATCTGGTGTACAGCGTCGTTTATGTTCGGCATGACGACATGGAATTAAAGAAAAAGCTGGGTCGGCATGAGTTACCGCTGCTGATGATCGACGGAGTTGCACACGTCGGCGCAGACGCCGTTTTCAACAAATTGCAGGAGTTACGAGAGACTCGTGAGAACTGGTACAGTGAACACGAGGGAAAACAACCCTGAAAGGGGGTGCACTTATGCCACGCGGAAAAGCACTTTTGGTCATTGATTTTCAGCGCGATTTCTGCTCGGGCGGGTCGCTTCCGGTGGCCGGCGCCGACAGCATTGTGCCGAGAGTGAACGACTACATAAATCTGTTTGCTACCGAAGGTCTGCCAATTTTTGCGTCGCGGGATTGGCACCCGAGAATAACCGGACATTTCAAAAAAGACGGCGGGAAGTGGCCTGCCCACTGTGTAGAGC
>CAZEMW010000801.1:0-1844 GCA_964513105.1 uncultured Fibrobacterota bacterium | reverse complement strand
TCGGTCCTATGGTCCCTCCCTCAAACATGAGGCAAGATCTCTTTGTGGTTTCTGGTGGGATTGCATCTCGTTTGGATCGAAACATCGTCAGTGCTTCCCCGGACTCTTAATCGCAGATGGACCTTGAACGGAACCTCTGTTTCTCACCGATATATGCGATCTTAGATAAGTAGGCGTTTGTGGAGTATCGTGCTTAAAAAACAAGATGCCTTTTCGGTGATTTCTGTTGTATTGGCAGGGAGCAACAATTATATTCGAATTAATTCTTACTGAGGAGTTCTTTGCTCCATATTTCACAATTTCACTCATGGGAGGACTGCTATGAAGTCACCATTTACCATTCTTTTCTTTTCTGCAATGATGGTTTTCTTTGTTGGATGTGGCGAAGACGATGAAGCAAATCCTACAAGCGGAAACGATGGGACAAGTTACGATGAGGACCTTACGGGTACCTGGGTCGGCGGAACGTTGGCTGAGGATGGAACTTTTACGCCGGAATCCGGCATGTTCGCGGATACACTACGAATCGATGAGCAGTCGTTTACCGATGGATTCGTCGAATTGCCCCAGACAGATGGGTGCAAGTTGGATGCAAATGGCGGCAAAATTGGTGTGAAATGCAGCTCCGGGTCAGAGTATATCTATGACTATCTCGTTGAGGGCGATATCCTCTACTTGGAGGAGCATCTCATGGGGGGAGAAACATCCCCTGATGGAGAGGTTGACAAGTCGACTGCCGAAACCTACAAAAAAATTGAGTAAGCTGCAATCGAATTTTCTCTGCTCTTCGACAAGGTCGGGGAGCAGAGATGGATTCAATAGTATTGTCAGTGGTTCTGGGCAGCCTGCCTGTTCTTAACATAGCTTGCTCCGAACGCGGGTACCATAGATAACAATATTCCAGGCCTTCCAAGGCCAATATCCCTGTAGAGTGAGAAACTACGCCGTTTAGCCCCATTCATATCTCTGTGATCTCAGTGCTCTCCGTGGTTCCTCCTCCAACAACATCCGCGCTCGTCGCGCTTCCTCTCTCCATCACTCACCCAAAGGAAACCTCGCCTGAAACAGCCTTCCCGTCCGGTATACGCACCTGGCCGCCGGTCTGGTTTCGGATTACGACATCACCCAGCAGCTTGACGTTTTTCCCAAAGAGAACATCACCGTGAATGGTGAGTGAGCCGCACTCGACGAGTGAAGGTGGACCGTCGGGGAATCGTTTGACGAGATCTCCGTAGGTGCCGTAGTACTTATCGTCCAGGTCGATCCGGATATCCGATCCGGCGCACTCAGGATTTTCGATCAGGTCGAAGTCATCGTTGAGATGGTATCGGTCGGACTGTACCACGAGCAGATCGGGAGATTTTTTGACCGGAAGGAACCGGCCGACCGGAACCTGTATGGCCTTGCTCTCGGCAAAGGACGTTATTGCGGCTCCCATTGCGGTCTCAATCTGGTACACTCGGGGGGTGTCGGCGTTTTTCGGTACGAGATACTTCTCGTTGCGGATCATCGGAAGCGCGAGAAACCCGTCGTTTTCTTCGAGGGCATCGAGGACCGCTTCAAGGTCCAGCCAGATATTGTTACTGTTAAAACACCAGTATTTCCGGATATCCTGAAACGAATCAAGGTCATGCTCGGGGCATTGTGCGATTTCGCGCAGGATGAGGCGTCCGTCGGCCGTTTTTCGGGCAAGGTGCCCGCCTTTTTTGTGCATCGCGGTCCGTCGTACCACTTCCATGAGAAACGGGGATCCCGAATCGGCGAAATAGGAGAGGATTCTTGTGTCAAGTGTAGCGCCCAAATTATCGACGTTGGAGACCATTGCGTATCGGTATCCTTCGTCG
>CAZEMW010000800.1:0-1849 GCA_964513105.1 uncultured Fibrobacterota bacterium | reverse complement strand
GTTTCCGGCCGAAAACGGGCACCTTCCCGATTGAAATCGGGACTCGACGTCCGTTATCGAAGGGTTTCGAACGGGCACTAATGCAGGTATTTTCCAATTTCGCGCTCGTGTTCTCCATTCCGCCTGGGAGTGGACGCATCTCGACAGGGCCGGCCGACACCGGGATTCGGAGATCGTCGCCGGGCGCATGGGTTTCCATTCATGATGGAAGGGTATTGTGACAACGGTATCTCTTGTTGAAAAGAGCTGTTTTATTTGCGGAAACAAGAGCCGGCAGGCTGAAGCCGGGATTCGATGGAATGCCGATCCGTATGATCTGGATCTGCGTCCCGGCGGCGCCATGCGATCTTCGATTTACATGTGGATGCAACGGTGTCTCAGTTGCGGGTATTCGGCGCCTGATATCGGAAAGGGACCGAGTTCGAGCAGTACCGCGGAAGAGACTCGTCGGGTGGTGGATTCGGAACAATATCGTACGTTTCTTACGGCGGGAGAGTTTTCGGACAGTGTGGGAGGATTTCTCTGCTGGTCTCTGCTGGCGGAATCAACCGAGGATTTCAGCGAGGCAGGATGGGCCGCGCTTCATGGCGCCTGGGTATGCGACGATGATCCGCGAAGAAGCTCAGTCGCAAATGAATGCCGACGACGCGCACTCTACTTTTTTGAAAAAGCGCATTTCACGAATGAAAACTACGCCGATTCTTTTTTCCGCGAAGCGCTTCTCAAAATAGATCTGCTTCGACGGCTCGGGTATTTCGAACAGGCCGCGGCCGCGGTCGAGAAAGAGCTGCAATCCGAACACAGCCGACGGGAACAGTGCATTCTGGCCTATGAAGAAGACCTGATCGAAGCCCGGGACGATCGGTGCCACACCATATCCGAAGCCCTTGAAGACAGCGATTTCGAATGATTTTCTCCCGACAAGTTACATTATGAGCGGCGCGGAAGAGATGCAATCCGGATCACCTTCTGTGTTCGTGGGACTTGACATCGGCGGCACAAAATTTCTGGTCGCGGCCGCCAATGCCCGGGGTGAGATAATCCGACAGGTCCGCAATGAAACCCCGGAGGATCTGCAGGACGGGCTAAGGGTACTCGATGATATGATCCGCGATGTTCTGAGCTCGCGAAAACCCATCGCAATCGGCGCGGCGATCGGTGGTCCACTGGACTACCGAACCGGAATCGTTTCACCACTCCATCAGCCTTCCTGGAGAGCGGTTCCGTTAAAATCGCGAATGGAAGAGAAATGGAACTGCCCGTGTACCGTCGATGTGGACACCAATGCAGCCGCTCTCGGAGAATACCGTTTCGGAACGGAGCGCCCCACGCGTTTGCTGTATCTCACCATCAGCACGGGCATGGGAGGTGGATTCCTGATCGACGGAGAACTGTATCGAGGGAACAACGGAGCTCATCCTGAAATCGGGCATCAGTCGATTCAATATCGATGCACGCATCCGGAAAAAGTCTCGTGTGAGTGCGGTGCACCCGACTGTCTTGAAGCTCTCGTGTCGGGTAATGGGATTCGTCGGATTTACGGCAAAGCCGCGGAACAGTTGTCCGAATCCGAATGGGATGAAGTCGCCTTCAATCTGGGGCAGGGACTCCGGAATGCGGTAGCCCTCTATGCGCCCGACCGAATCGTCCTCGGAGGCGGAGTTGCGATCGGTGGGGGAGCGGCATTTATCTCGAGAGTTGTCGAATACACAAAAGAACATTTGTATATCGTCGCCGCACCCGATGTTCGCCTTAGCAGTCTGGGATACGAAACGGCACTGAAAGGTGCTGTCGCATTGGCGATGCAGAGTGCGGAGGATATGGCCGGCGTTTGATCTGAGTTCACAGG
>CAZEMW010000799.1:0-1858 GCA_964513105.1 uncultured Fibrobacterota bacterium | reverse complement strand
TCAAACGGGTATGTGAAATTCGATATCGAGACTGCCGGGGTAGTGGGATCGGTTCATAAAAATGATCTGACCGGAGCGAAGGATGTCGATCACACCTTTGCATTTGGGAATTTGTGTTTTTTCGGCGATGACGACTCCAAGAATACGTACATTATCGCACACGCAACAGATCCCGACAACACTGCTCCGGTTGTCAATATGGTGGTTCCCAGGGACGGTTCCCAAGGTCAGGCTTTGACGTCACGCGTCGGCATTACTCTGACAGATGCTGTCGACGTGTTTACCGTCTCTGGAGAAACGTTTATCGTTCGTACACAGGACGGTGAAGCCCTGGAAGGGAAGTATACTGTCACCGAGAACATTGTGAACTTCTGCCCGAGTGATGAGCTCGCCGAAGGTACTACCTACGAAATTATTATACCGGCGGACGGAATCAAGGATTTTGCCGGCAACGGGGTCGGTGAGGCTTTCACCGCTACTTTTACCACCGCCGGGGAGACCGCGGTTACTACGGAGGCCTGCACCGGCCTGCATCCGCACAAAACCTCCCCTCGAATTCATCTCGGGAAATCGAGAATGAGAACTGATGCGAAGGTTTATGACATCCGCGGTGCGCGGGTAGAAAAGCTTCCGTCGAAGCTTAAAGGTATCTACATCGAGCGCTAAGCTCCATTCGGCGGAGTACACCACTGATAGAAAGCCTGCGGATCATCCGGTCTGCAGGCTTTTATTCTGCGGAATTGGGAAAGATCAAGCTTCGACAAACCCCGCGCATCGCCCTGCCTAGAACAGCAGATTTCTGAAAATGATAAGTCTTACTTCTCACACAAGGGACGGAATCGTACAACCTGGGCTGAGAAACGCTCTTCAAATCTTCACCGGTCAAAGGTCCCAGCGGTTGTTGATCCATCCCTCTCGAGGTTTTTCGAGCTTCTCCGGGAGTTCTTCCTGAACTCGGGCGGTGAGTTCCGGGGGGAGTTTTGCGGCGTGGAGGCTCTGGGCGGATTTGAGCATCTCGAAGGTGAGGCCTTCGGCTTCCGTGAAGTTTGCTTCATTGAGGTAGGCTCCCTTCATGTTCGCACCGGTTAGATTTGCTCCCGTGAAATCGGCGCCTTTGCAGTAAGCCCGTGAGAGATTGGCATTGCGCAGGTTGGCGTTTGTCAGGGAGGCGTATCGCAGGTCGGCATTGGACAGTTCGGCACTGTTCATGCAGACGTCGTCGAGACTCGCACCCATCAGGTCGGCCATCGGCATTCGGGCATTGCGCAAATCGAATTTGTCTCTGGTGCAGGGGGGTGTTTGTTTTTCTTTTTCTTGAGTGGTTGAAATGTGGGATTGCCGTAAGGAGGTCTGGTGCAATAGTGAGAGCAGCTCGTGCTCCGACATGCACTCCGTTTTCTCTCCATCAATGTAGCCGTACACCATTTTGCCGTTTTGGGTGTTCGTCTCTTCCGTGCAGAGAAACAGGCTGTCGGATTCCGTTTTTTTCTGAGCGAAGGTGACGTCGAGCAGGCCGCAGCCGGCTACGAGTATGAAAAAAAGAATCATCATTTCACTCCTCCAGCCGACGTGACGGGTGAATACCGGTTTCCGTGCAAGTACCCGGGACCGGACTCGAACCGGTACGGCCTGACGGCCAAGGGATTTTAAGGCCTTTTCAAATCAGATACTTACAAGGCAGAAATTTTGGCTGTGTCTCAAGAGCACTTTGTTCAAGGCACAGATTTCGTTCTTAGTGCATTCAGCGCACCAGAATGTCTTCAGGTGAATATTCTACCAATATAATCACCGCAGGGCATTGACTTTGAACATTTTTTTTTGTATACTTTATAGTATCAATAATGATACTAATCTGGAC
>CAZEMW010000798.1:0-1861 GCA_964513105.1 uncultured Fibrobacterota bacterium | reverse complement strand
CTGCGGGTGTCTTTGAAATTGCCCTGACCGTCGTTTTCGAGGTCCCATTTCATTCCGGATACACGTCCTTCAGGATGACAGCTTTGACAGCTATGCCACCCCTGAAAGCACATTTCCCTCGCATTGTTGAACCAGTGCTCGCCCTGTCGAGAAGGTGAGCTGCCGGCGATTGTATAATTACCGTCGGGGTGCAAGGAAAAGCCCCCCACCACTTTGATACCGTCCTGAATGTTGACGATATTTATTTCGTCGGAGAAGTAGCCTGCCGCCAGCACGGTGTCTCCTAGAGCGACAACCGCACGAGGTCCCTTGAGCTGTAAATCTCCGCGCACCGAAAATGCCTTGCCGAATGTAAGCGAAAAAATCTGATCCTCGATCGAACTCGAATCGAGCGCCGTATGCAGCTTGTCTCTCTGTGCCACATGCAATTCGTGATTACCCGCACCCGCAACTATGAGTTTATTCCCGGAAACAACCGCCCCCCAAGGATTGGCAAATCCCCAAATGAAAGTCCCCAACTCCTTGATATCCGGTTTATAGCCCCCGATTAAAGTTCGAGTGTTTACATCCAGAACGCCAATTTCACTTCTGTTTATCCACCCATTATCGACTCTGTTGAGCGGGGTCATGGTATGTAATGATTTAGTAAAAGTGACATACGCGTATGTTCCATCATCGGATAGAGCCAGGCCTCTAAGGCTCTGCGCTCCGTTAAACAAGTATTCTTGAGCGTCTACCGCACCGTAGGTGGTCTCGATGAAAGTGATTGCAGCCGCAAGAGTATCAACGTTATTTCTCCCGGCAGGCAAATAGTTGGCAACGACCAGTGTACCTCCGTCGGGCGTGATTTCCATTGCGTATGGTTCGCGTACGACATCGGTCTCCCACTTTTCCGCCCCGGTAGCGCTCGAATAGGCACTCACTTTACCAACAAATCGATTGCACACGTACAACACGGAACCGTCGGGACTGATCACCGGGCTTCGCGGAGAGTGCCCCGCTTCAAATGACCGCGCCACCTTTGATCCGTCGGCGCTCACGACCGCCACCACACCAACCGGCAGAAGTTCCGACATGCAGGTTACGTAGATTTCACCGCCGTCGGGGGCCACGGTGAGTCCGGTCGGGGATGCGGGAAGCTCCACCCTCCGTGATACGGATTGAGTAGCGAGATCCACAAACAGCAGCTCTCGTGAGCCCTCGGCAGTTACATACACAGTGGCGTGGTCGGGAGAAACCGCCATATCGTTTGGTCCAAGATAGTTTGGTTTATTGACCGAAGGAAGCTCTTCGGCCAGGTAGAGGGCTTCGCTCAAAGTACTCCCAAGAAGGGAACTCATTTCCTCCGCCGTTATGGATGGGGCGACGACCAAAGCCGCCACAACGAGGTACAGATATCTATGCATAGTGTATACCTTTCAATTCAGAGTACTATTTTCGCGTTTAGCAAAGTCTTTGGGAAACGGGTACTTCGGCACCTCGCCCCCGCTCGGCGCAGCGCTTCGCTCAGTGTCCGTTTCCAAATCGCGGAACCCACGAGGTAAAGCTCCTACCTGACCAGCGTAAACGGCCGGGCAACCAGGGTACCTTCGGACTCAAAACGCAGGATATACGCCCCTCCGGCCGCGGTGTATTCACCGGTGTTCATCGGGATCGAAAACCCGTGCCTCCCCGCAGTCACTTTTTTGTCCAAAACCGTTCCCAACGACCTCCCGCCAAGTGTGTATACCTGCGCCCGAACCCGACCGGCGCTCTCGGTTCCAAACCGCACAAACAGACCTGCTTCAGTCGGATGAATCGTAAGCCCGTGTACCCGCTGTCTTGGGAGGGCATTCTTTGCGGGGGCTTCGTTGTTGTAGCC
>CAZEMW010000797.1:659-1865 GCA_964513105.1 uncultured Fibrobacterota bacterium | reverse complement strand
CCTTTACCCCAAGCACAATGATGTCCAACTGACCGACGAGGAACGTCGACGGATAATAATGTGGTTGGACTGCGGCTCGATGGAGCTTAGCTCTTACCAACAGGATTGGGATCTTATCGCGAAACAGCGAGCCGGAGAAACGGTCCTGCCTGAGCTGGACTTTGATGCGGAAAACCCTACGGGAGTCCAGCTGGAAGCGGTTGGGACCACATCACATCCCGATTTCGGCATCCGAAAAGCATCAAACGCCGGCTCTTTCCGCCGACTCGATGTTCGGGTTACGAAGGGTACGTTGATTATACGCAACGCTCTGGACCGTCCGCTGCAACTCGCCCTCTTGCGGCCCGACGGCAGAACCGTAGCAGGAGGTATGGTGCGAGCTGCATCAACACATTCTCAAAGCCTCGACATCGGCGCTGCGGGAGTCTATTTCGTACAGCTCAGGGCTGATGGACGCGAGGTCGGTCGGAGAAAGATAATTCTGAAATAACAGTCACACTTTCCTGCAATACGGATACTGCATGGGGGTTCGGGAACCCCATGATTTCTCAGAAGACGTATTCCAAGCCAATGCAGTTGTTTCATACAAAACACGGTCTGCTCTTTGCAAAGCTTACACGCTATGCTTTCAGAAGAAACGAACGGAAGGAGCCGGACCGGATAACTGGTTGACGCCCGCCACGCAGAGATTTTGTAGGGTGGACCGGACTCGCTCCCATAGCTTACTTTCTTGAATATGCAATAGGATTACAAGCCAATGCTCCGGAGAACACTATCGTCTGGAACATACGCTCAAAGAAGGAAGTCGGGGTTGTTAATTACCTTTTCGGACCCTGAAACTCGTGCTTCGAGAGAAAAATGCAGACGGCAAACGGCCTCTCGAGGTACGAAGTGACGGCGATTTTACCTTGAAGGTAGCTATAAGGACAGCGCATACGATTACAACATCGTGGCGCACCCGAATATCAAAGAAACCACAACCGGCAATCATGATGATTCGCCTGTTCAACCGCCTATCTTGAGATGGTGAAATGCGACACAGAGAAATTGCCGAGGTGCTGCAATCGGAATTTGCATCTTTCCTTTCACCCAAAGGAGCGTTGCCGCCGATTCGAACCCTTGCCAACCACTTCGGAGCCTCGCAGAAAACCATCTGCCGTGCTCTGGACGTATTGGTCGAAAAGGATTTGATCGTCAAAGTCGGCA
>CAZEMW010000797.1:0-649 GCA_964513105.1 uncultured Fibrobacterota bacterium | reverse complement strand
CGGCACACGCGCCGGCTATCGGGTGTCGTCAGGTTCGCCCAAATCTGACGGTGAAAATATCGGCACGACTTCTCAGCGTGCCGGGAATGCCTGGCAGGACATCGCAGATGAGTTAAAGAGTCGAATAGTGACGGGTTCCATGGATGACCAATATTCGATTCCCTCCATTGCCGAGATTAGCGCCGAATACGAGTGTTCGTACCGTACTGCGCACAAAGCAGTTGCATTCCTTACGACCAAAGGATTCCTGGTACGAAAGGGCAGAAGATACCACAATGCCGCGCCTCAATCGTCTAACCGGCGGACAACCGGCAGTTATGTCATAATCGATCAGAAATACGCTTCCAAAGAAAACTTGAGTCTCAACGCCATCCTGCAAACAATAGATATCGGGTTTCGCCTTTCGGATCGGCATGCGCCTGAAATTGTTCCCGTGAATACCGTTACCCCAAAAAAGATGAACTCGTGCGGCTCCTGCATTTGTATCTCGCGCGAACCGCATGGTTGGCTCGAAGATTTCATTCGTACCTATCCGAAGCCGCCCAAAGCATGTATTGACCTTTCCCAGCGGCATACGAACATACAATCCGAAGACGTTCGAAAGCTCTTAGTTGTGTCGCCCGACAACAGACAGTGTGGCCTGAATGCC
>CAZEMW010000796.1:0-1868 GCA_964513105.1 uncultured Fibrobacterota bacterium | reverse complement strand
GGTCAGAATAAGACTGAGATCGACCAGAAGAAGCAATGTGTAGAATACTTTCTGGATAAAACTCTTCGTATCGATGTCCGGCCACAGCGAGAAAAAAATCGCGATTGCAACAAGCGATATTCCCCCGGGAACGGATCCGAGCCGTGAATCGGGCAGGTAGATGCCATAAACGCCGAAAAGGGTCACAACGGTCAGAATCGAGATCCCAACCAGAACACCGACTACGGTATGCGTTTTATATCCTGCCACTCACTTCTTCTCCCGTCATCTGCAAGACCAGGGGCTACATGATTGTGCCGACTACCTGCAAAATACGATTTTTTCTGTGAAAAATCGAACGGTGCCTCTCCCCGGTTCCGCGCAGAACAGGTATCCCTATGCCGGCCAAATGCCCAACACTTAGATCAATTTTCTCTGAAAACCGGCCGGTAGTGATGAGCTCAAAGAGAGTTTTGCTCATTAATCCCTGGGTGGAGGACTTCAAATTGTACGACGAGTGGATGCATCCACTGGGGCTATATCTGCTTGCGGGTATTCTGCAGCGTGAGGGACATACTCCTGAGATTCTGAATCTGCTGGAACGAAACTCGGCCGAAGAAACAAAACGATACGGTACCGGGCGTTTCGAAGCCCTGGAGATTCCCAAGCCGGGCCTGTACCAAGCCATACCCAGAAAATACAAACGATACGGCATGAGCAAATCCTCGGCGGCAGAACGTCTGCAGACCGGGGAGCCTCCGGATCTGGTATGTATCACCAGTGCAATGACCTACTGGGCGGGTGGCCTGCTATCCACTTTGGATCTCGTTCGAGAAGTCCTCGGAGAGGTCCCGGTCGTTGTGGGCGGTATTGCCGCATCGCTGATCCCCAACCTGCTCAAAGCCATGCTCCCATCGGCAGAGATCTTTTCCGGCAATCTGTTCCGGGCGGGAAACCACGAGTTTGCTTCGAAACCCGGACCACCGGAGTCCGCATCACTTCTCCCGGGATTGCGCCTGGCCGCCCCGCGATATCACGCTCCGATTCTGACCAGCTTCGGATGTCCGCATAGCTGCTCATACTGCGCATCGAAAGCTCTCCAGCCCGATTTTATCCCTCGACTTCCCGATGTGACGGTCGCAGAGCTCGACTTTTGCATACGAGAGCTGGGTATTCGGGATTTTGCCGTGTACGACGACGCCCTGCTGTTCCGGGCGGAACAGTCGCTCTCGGCGCTGGAACCGGTCCTCACCTCAGTCGGTGAACCCGTCCGCATTCACACCCCAAACGGCATCCATGCGAAATTCGCAACCTCCCAGGTGCTTAGTCGGATGAAAAATCTGGGGTTCACAACCATACGAATCGGCTACGAAGCAGGCACTCCGCGGTACCGTAGCGAAACGCACAGAAAGGTCTCGCAGGAAGCAATCGCGAGCTGTGTACGAAGAGTATTTGATCACGGGTGGCATCGGGAGGAAGTCGGAGTATACGTCATGGCGGGACTTCCCGGGCAAGACCCCCGGGATGTCGAAGACGAAACACTGTTTATCGCAAGTCTTAGATGTCTTGTCAAGCCCGTATTCCTCTCCCCCGTACCCGGCTCCCGCCTGTTCAACCGATACGCGGCAAACTTTCCCGTCCTGACAACAAACCCGCTGTCGCACAATGACTCCTACTTTGTCGCGCAACTGCCCGGATGGGATTTCGAAACGATGGAGCACATCAAGCGGCTTGCCCGAAGACTCAACACAAGTGTGCGGAATGAGTAGCTCAGGCAGTGCTTCCGGGAAAGAATTCACCGAGCGAAAGAGTATCTAATGCATCATAGCCGTAACTCGTTCTCGTTCTCGTTCTCGTTCTCGTTCTCGTTCTCGTGCTCGTGCTCGTGC
>CAZEMW010000795.1:0-1869 GCA_964513105.1 uncultured Fibrobacterota bacterium | reverse complement strand
CCTTTAGATAACTAATTGGTTTAACAGATTCACTGAGTTTCATTTGCCCTCCTTATCATTAACCTGAATATAACCCAAATTTTGGTCTGAATCAAGTAGGAAGCGCATACCGATCCACCTCCGAAATGGCCTGGAGACCCCCCTGGTAGCCTCCATCCAACACCCGTGAATACACGCAATCCCATTTTCCCTGAAACATTTTCATGCCGACGCGCCCCATCACGCACGCTATATTAATCGAGTGAACACCAGGAAAAACCAGACCTCAGGATATCGACCGAAATGAGCAAAAACTCCCTGAAAATCAGCTTCCTCGGCGGCGCCGACTCGATTGGCGCTTCGTGTACGCTTCTCGAAGTGAATGAAACACGAATTCTTATCGACTGTGGGATCCGGTTCGAATCGGGGAATCAACTGCCGGATTTGTCTCAGTTGCAGATTGGTGGTCTCGACGGTATTCTGGTGACACATGCACATACCGACCATTCGGGTGCACTGCCGGTTATTCGCGATGCCTTTCCGACTACTCCAATCTATGCAACTCCTCCTTCGATAGACTTGATCGGGATTTTGGTCCGTGATGCGCTGAAACTCATGAGGGGCGCTGAAATGGATGGTGAGATTCCGCTGTATACCCCGGAGCAGGCGAAGGCCTGCATGGAAGCGTTCAGGCCGGTTCAGTATGGTGATCAGGTTACGATAGAGCAGGTAACCGCGACCTTTATGCCCGCCTCGCACATACTGGGTGCGGCCATGATCCATCTTGCAACTCCCGCTGGCGCCGTTCTGTTTACCGGCGATTACAGTATCGGCGCCCAACTGACCGTCCCGGCCGCAGCTCGCCCCGCTTTGCCCGTCGACATGGTAATCACTGAGGCCACCTACGGGCAACGACTGCACGAAGACCGTCGAGTGGCGGAGACCCGGCTCTGTTCGCGAATCGCCGAACGAATTCGCGCGGGAGGACGGGTTTTGATTCCCGCGTTCGCGATCGGACGATCACAGGAGATTCTTCTGATTCTCCGTCGGGCGATGAATCGTGGGGATTTGCCGAAATTCAACATTTATGTCGACGGTATGATCCGGCCGGTTTGCGAAGCGTATCGCAGGCATGAGAAATACACGTCTCGATACCTCGCGCGAGCCATTCGGAATAACCCGCATCCTTTCTATTCAAATGAGATACTTGCGGTCGAACGCCCGGAGGATCGCCAGAAGATTCTTCACGGAGAACCGTCGGTGATAATTGCCTCCTCAGGCATGCTCAGTGGCGGTGCATCAAGCCTTTATGCCGAAACCATGGCGGGGAATGAGAGGGATTCGATTCTCATTACCGGCTACCAGGATGAAGAATCTCCGGGACGGGCACTTCTTGCGTGTGCGGAAACAGACGGGGACCGGGAAATCATGCTCAACGGTAAAAAGACCAAAGTGGCATGCCGTGTCGAGAAGTACGGATTATCCGCGCATTCCGACCGCATACAGATGGCCGGCCTTATCGAATCACTCAGACCGCGCAGCGTTGCGCTGGTGCACGGGGATTATGAGTCAAAGGACGCGCTTGCGAAGGCTCTTTCGTGTCGGGATGTGACTATTGGGAGTGACGGACTCACGATCGAAAGGTCCTACTCCGTTCGTTCCACCGTACCCGATTACCGGGTTCAACAGGCACTGGACGAATTGGAGCATGGTGATATCGAGCGTATTCGACGGCTGCTTGGACCTGCCGGTTCAACGCCGATTTCGGCGCGGGATGTCGCCGAAGCGTGGTTGGGTGCCCGACCACGCGGAGCGTTTGTGCAGCAGTTCAGCACAATTCTGGAACGCCGCGGGCTGGTACGCCGTGACGACGCGCGGCGTGGGCTTCTC
>CAZEMW010000794.1:0-1872 GCA_964513105.1 uncultured Fibrobacterota bacterium | reverse complement strand
TTTGATGATACAGTTCGGCGAAAAACTGGAGCCGGATAAAATACTGCAGCTTTTATCCCATGCGCTCCCCTACTATCGGCAATCCTGGCACGAGGTAGACGACCGATGCGGGCTTTTCGGCACGACCGAGCCTCACGCATTCAACATGCGGAAGGTAGGGACCTCCTCTCCCGTTATCGAATATGTCGTTCGTCCCCATTTGCACATCCTCTGTGTACTGGCATCCTATGTACGACAAAACGGACTTACATCCGACGATTCCCCGATTTCTCCGGAGGAAGCAATTCGATACCTCAATCACGGCATCCGTTGGATCTGCTCAACCCATCTCACCGGTACACGAGATGTCGATTCCTTTCTTGCCAGAAAGCGGTGGGGAGAAAACTGGCGAAGCGGTCTCTGGGCCACCCTGCTCGCCGTTGCGGGCCATATGGCCTCCGAGGTGATTGACAAGGAGCTACTGGTCGAAATAAGGAATATTCTCGCCTGCGAAGCAAACCGGTTCATTGACGTCATGCCGCCCAGCGGCTGCGAAGTAGATACCAAGCTGGAGGAGAACGCTCAGGACGCCATGACACTCGCTTGGGCAATCAATATGATTCCAGACCACCCGAATCGCCCGGCCTGGGATCGAGCCCTTGCTGTTTGGGCGGTGAATATTGCCTCAAGCTTTGACGATCGTGCGGACCACTCAGAATATCTCGGAAGATCAATCAGCCATTGGGTCACAACTCAAACTCTTTTTCCCGATATGACTGCGGAAAACCACGGCTTTTTTCACCCGGAAATACTTTCCTACGGCAGTTGGGTTGTCATGGCGATGAGCGCATTCGAACTACATGGGAATGAGATTCCATCATACCTGCGACGTAAAAATCACCAGAAAACGTTCGATGTACTCTTGCGGTTTTGCTTACCCTCCGGAATGATTTTTATCCCCGGGGGACACGATCTCCCAATGTTTTCACCTCGGCCCTTTGCCTTGGCCTGGGGTCTCTGGAATAATGACCCAAGGGCGCGGCGAATGACGGCAAAACTCCTGGCGTGGATGGATGAACACCTTCTCACCGCCACCGATTCTTCAGTGCCCTGGGTTCTTGGCTTCGACGGGCACAAAGAGGGATGGGAGCTGCTGTTCCAGAGCCAAATCGGATTTGAGCTGGCAATGCTGGCCGTTCTTCCCTTTCCCCAGGAACACCGATTCTACAGCTCCGGCCAGATCGAAAGCGCGGTCGATACTCGTCACATCTATCCATATGTGGAAGTATGCTACCGGAGAAATACCCGCACCACCAGGAGTGTTGCATGGAAGGCTATCGGTAAACATCCCGTTATTACGCTTGCCATTCATCAGTATCCTGAACTGGTGGCTTCATTCCGCGCCTCATTTCTGGGAATTCCGCGAACACAGCCCGCAACCAAGGAGTGGGAAGTTGCTCACCATGAAGACAGCTTCCAGAAAGATGGCTTCGACACATCGGGGCTCATCCATTACCGGTCCCCCGACAACAAGAACCTTATTCGAAGAGAAGTCCGTTGTATCACCTGGGGTGACGACGGCTTGCTGGTTTTTGACCGGATCCAGGCACTTCAGAACATGTACTTTGAGGAACAGTACCTGTCGCCGGTATACCTTGTAAACGATCATTGGACCGGAAACGAGATTCGGCTATCAAGCGGTTCCCTTCATGAGACCATCGAGGCCAGCCATACTGCCGGACGGGTTCTCAGTTGCCCATCGTTCTGGGCCAGCATCGAAACCCAGTTGCTTATGCAATTAATCTGGGGAAGATCGAAGGGTCTGGTTTACATGCCCGGCAACGAACGAAACGCTCCCAGATTCTGGAAAAACTGCCGTTTCGATATGCTTGC
>CAZEMW010000793.1:0-1881 GCA_964513105.1 uncultured Fibrobacterota bacterium | reverse complement strand
GAAGAGGGATTTTCTGTACGCTTTCTTTGAACGGGAGAGCAGATTTTTTCTCACCGGTGGTACCGCGCTTGGGGTATTTTATCTCGATCACCGTCGTTCATACGACATCGATCTTTTCACGACGGCCGACACCCTGGAATGGCATCTTGTTGAGAATGAGGTCCGTGCGATCGGCGAAAAACTGGGATCCGCGGTTACCTTCATCTCTCGTTCCCCGGAGTTCATGCGATGTTCATTTGAACGTTGTGAAGAACATGAAATTATTGATTTTGTGCGAGAACGTGTCCCGCAGATTGATGAGAAAAAAGCCTTGTTCGGCAGCATCCGGGTTGATACGCTACGAGAAATCGGCATAAACAAAATCTGCACACTGGTGAGCCGATGTGAACGCAAAGACATTCTCGATCTCTACTTTCTGCACAATAGCGGTTTTGACATAACCGAACACTTCGCCGAAGCTCAGAAAAAAGAGGGCGGGCTTGATCCCGCGATCGTATCGCACCTTCTTGCCGAGATCCGATTTGACGAGATTCCCGAATACGTGATCGAATCGGTTTCTCCGGGGGATTTGAATCGATTTGTTGAAATGGTCAGTAATGAAATGGCCACTCTCGCATATCCGGAAGATACCGGTGCACCATGAACTACACGCCCGAACAGAAAGAACACTACCGCAAAGCCTGGGCCCGACAGGCGGAGGAGCGGCGCCGGTATTGTCGAGAGCGTCGAAACGAAGCCCACGAAGAGGCGGAAAAACTTGCCGCGAGAATCACCGGGTATCCGGGCGTTTCCAAAATCATGCTCTTTGGATCTGTCCTGAAAGAAGATCGATTCCGAGAAGATTCCGATATCGACCTGGCCGTGTGGGGCCTTCGGCCCCGGGACTATTTTAAAGCGCTTTCGGATCTAGAGAATCACAGTTCATTTCCCGTTGATCTGATTCCCATGGAAGACGCACGACCCTACATCGCAAAACGAGTTGAGAAGGGTGAAATACTCTATGAACGATAGCAGAATTGAACTGGCGGCCGAGATTGAAGAAGAGCTGTCACTTCTGAATGAGCTGAGCCTAGCGCTCAGAACAACCGTATCCGATCTTCCTCATGAAACGAAACACGAAGGGGTATACCTTGAGAGTATTGCTCTCAAGCTGCACAATTTCTACACCGGCTGTGAGCGAATTTTTACCCGAATCAGCGAGGAACTCAACGGGGGGCTTCCGAAATCTCATGACTGGCATGTTCGACTCCTTCGGAAAATGACACTCGATATAGAAGGAATGCGCCCTGCGGTTCTCACAAGAAAAACAGCGTCTTTGCTGGATGAATACCGAGCCTTTCGCCATATTGTAAGGAACATATACGGATTCGAACTTCGAATGAGCAGAATGGCGCCGCTTCTGGACAATTTCGAAACTGCCCTTGGTGCGCTATCTGCCGATGTCGGGGCTTTCTTGAAGTTTTTGCGTGAGGACGATTAGATACCCTATATGAAAAAAGCACGTTTTTTAGTGTTTTTTTCCTGATTAGACTATGTATCTGACAAATCCAATTTTTTTTAGCGTATTATTTGTCAGACATCAAAGGAATTATCTGTTTGATCTTTGGTGACTGAGCGGCGCCGAAGTCTGATTTTCGATCTTTGATCTTCCGGCTATGCGGCTTAGATTTCACTGGAGACCACATCGTACTCAGTGCCGCATGGCACGGTACTCAGGCCCGAAAGGGCCGGTACTCGTACTCGAGACTCGAAAAGCTTCGGGTTACCGGGATTGCTTCGGGTAATCGATAGTGTCTCGCCAGGATGGAGCCAAAAAAACGATTCCTGAGTACCGCTTCGCTTCGCGCCGCTGAGTACCGTTTCGCCTTCGGCTTCACTGAG
>CAZEMW010000792.1:0-1882 GCA_964513105.1 uncultured Fibrobacterota bacterium | reverse complement strand
TGCAGGAAGTCGAAGGGTTTCTGGAAAAGGATACCGGAATTGCCGAGCTTGAGCTGAAGCATCTGTGGTTTATCGACGAGCACTACGAGGCTTGGCGGGAAGACAGAAGTGTGCCGTGTTCATACATAGTAAAGGGCATATCCCACTCCCGTGGAGAGAACTCGATTGACAGCGCCGTGCTGGAGATGCCGCAGCCACGCCCGATTCTGAAGGAAGGTCGGTTTGATGATGTAGCCGTTGAGAAGTACGAATCCAGAACCATCGAGGGGGGCGGGTACATAGCGGGCGATTGGGTGAGATTCGTCCAGCAATCCCTTGTGGATTTCGGATTTGACGAAGTCGGGAAGGTGGACGGAGATTTCGGACGAAAGACGCATGAAGCGGTTAAGCTCTTTCAACAATGCGCGTGCGACAAATCCCGCCTGAAGGATTACTCAATTGTCGAAGTCACTCCGACTCTCAAGGAGGACCCGGACGGGATAGTGGGGGAGAAGACATGGGGTGAAATCGATATGTGGATAGACAAGGCGTATTACCGCTCCCTGGCCGACCTTTCTGTTACGCTGACGGTGGATCCATCAGACCCCGATGTCCAGGATGACGAGTATCTCCTGATTCGTGCCAAAGAGGGCGCCGATATCGCCGACAGCGACATCATTGGATACCGAACGGTTCGGGACGATGCGGTTTCGGGAGATCAACAGCTTACACTGGAATTCTTTGGTATGAGTGCGGGGGAAAAATATGAACTGGTGCTGCGCCGCAAGGGCGAGGATCATACGGTTGTGCAGCCCTTTGTGTGGGAGAAACGAGACAAAACAAAATATGCTCCCGCATCGGTAACCCTGAAAACCGCGGTCAGAGAATTTGATTACAATCGGTACACCCCTCTGGGCGGCCGGCAGGAAATCCGAAACGAGCGACTGGTTCCCCTGAAGAACCGCTGGGTATATGTGTTCGCCCGGAGAGCCGAAGAAGGCGGCGCTGCCTGGCTTGATGGTGAGTACTGGTTTGATCAGTCCGGCAAGGCGCATCCCGTGCACCGGGGAGCACGGAAGAGCTCCGGCACGCGGAAAGCGCACTCGGCGGGACGAGCTACTATCGACATTCCGGCACGGCTCAACGGTGACTCCTTGCGGGTGTACATTGGGGCATCGCCGTTTCAATTGAATATCCGTCGAATTGAGGAGTTGGAAAAAGACCCGTCGGGACGCTGCTACGAAGTTGGTACGGAATCCACGTTGGGTACTATCTGGCTTCCACAAAGGCTTGAGCAACACAAAGAACTGCTGAAGCTGAACAATAGCGCCGATCCGTCGCTTGAGGGAATTGAAAAAGACACGCTTCTGGTTGGGGTTCGCGACCTGCTGTCACAATCCTGCGAAAGGAACAGAGAATATCGCACCGCACTTGACCAGTTCCTCGAGGTGAGATTCGACACGACGGTGAAAGACGACGGTCAAGGCAACATATCACTTCAGACTACCGAGGAACAGGGCAAACGGCAGATGCAACAGATGACCGCGGGCCTGGTGATCCACGCCCTTACCGGCGGCAAAGACGGTGCCCCGATGGATGAAGCACTGATGCGAAAATGCCTTCGAAATGGCGGCGCCGATTTCAAGGGCTGGCTGTCGCAGAAAATGCACGCCCACGTCCGGGCATACGCGAAAGTGCACGCCCAGGTACAGAAGGTCGGATCGTGTCTGCAGGATGTCGGATGGCGGGGCGTTGAGGAGGATATCGCCGCTCATCTTGAGAACCGCGAAATGACCACTACCGCCTTTGACTTCCTGTATAACTCCATCGCGCGACTCGATGAACTCGATGCGGGACGGGATTTATTAGTAGAACACTGCAAGGGCCGGCATCCGATACTGAA
>CAZEMW010000791.1:0-1883 GCA_964513105.1 uncultured Fibrobacterota bacterium | reverse complement strand
TTTCGATACAAGGCCAACCCTCCTTGCGGCCTGGCCGGGCTTGGGCAACGCAGGGGTGCTGGCTATGGATTATATACGGCGTGAGACCGATGCTCAGATGTTCGCGGCAATTGATATGAGCACCATTGTCACTCCGGAATCCATCGTTGTACACGACGGAATTGTTAAAATACCGGATTTGCCCGACAGTACCTTTCACTATCGAAGAAATCCGGATATCATCTTCTTTGAGAGCAATGCTCAACCGGAAGGGAAAGGGGGTATTGCGGTTGTTGAAGCCGTGCTGAATGTGGCACGCAAATTTTCGGTTTCAAGGATATTCACTGCGGGCGCTTTTGCGGTACCTATGAGCCACAATTCACCGTCCCGGGTTTTGGGCGCGAGCAATACGACAACTTTGCTGGGCCAGCTTGAACGGGAAGGGGTTGAGCCGCTGCACAAGGGGAAAATTGTCGGTCTCAATGGTGTCTTGCTTGGAATAGCAGGTACGCAGCAGATTGACGCGGCATGTTTTCTTGCAACCATACCGGCATATTGCGGCGGTCTGCCCTACCCCAAGGCGGCTCTCGGAATAGTGAATGCTCTGAAATCTATTCTTCATCTGAACGTGGACACATCGAGTCTCCAGGAAGCCGTTTCGGTGGCGGATCGAGATCTCGAGAATGTCGAAGAACGGATTCGAGAGTATATCCCGGAGGTAGTCAATTCCCCCGAAGAAGGGACGGATACTCTGGAAGCAAACCCGGAAGATGCCGCGGAGCCGTCGGAGGAAGAATCGGCCATCTACGACGAAGCGAGAATTGAGAGTCTATTTCAAAAAGCGGCACGAAACAGGTCCTATGCAGGCGAGCTGAAGAATGAGCTCGACAAGTGGGGCGTTTTCGACAAGTATGAAGATCGATTTCTTGACCTATTCGAGGATAAGAATCATCATACCGATCTGCCGTAGGCGAATCATCCGAACGCAGGTAAAGCGGGGGTACTGAAATCCAGAGATTTCAATACCCCCATTTTTTATTAATTGATGCCCATCGTCCGGGACTGACCGTATTTGGGAATGATTTGTGCGATACTACCCGGCAGAAGACGCCTGGAAAGTAACACACCCTACGTCAACGGAAAATGACTTCTATCGGGCGACCGGTAGAAAGCTCACCTTTTCCGCCCACTCCGAACCATTCACGCGACAACGGACAATATAGGTACCGGTCTGCATACGGATTTCACGACGGCTCAATGTTTTCTGCTCAAAGGGTGACAACTCAACCGTTTTCACATTTCTCCCCGACAAGGTAACAAACGTGAGAATCGCACGTGAGTCGGAAGGGTTTCGTACGAAAACCCCTTTTGAGGTACTCAGAATTGAGGGGGAAACATGGTTTGCGCCATCTCTTTCCGCCTCCGGGAATGTCGCTACTCCACCCGGCATGGGTTTGTGATACTCCACCCCACTCAGATTTTCGGGATCAACGTCAAGACTGGGCCACACCAGTTCGCCTTCGGCTTCGCGGGCGGTATACTTACTTGTCACAAACTCGTTGGACATAAGGTCAAGCCACATGACAACGCGATGAAATTCATCCCGGGATATCCGGTCCAAGTGGCTCTCCAGAAGTTTTTTACCCATTTTTGAATAGGCCGCACCGTAGTAGCCGGGGATTGTTCGAGAACCGCCGATGTATCGCCGGTTGATATGGCCGTTGCCTCCGCCGTCATAGTAGTGCGCATAGGGCTCCAGGGCATCGTAACTGAAGTCCTGAATACCCTTGCTCTGCTGCTCATGGCAAGGAAGGCATTTTTCCATGAAAACATCCTTCACCAACCTGTGATAGGTGGCCGGCTCGATACTGCCAAGCTCGGGTTCAAGAGTCGCGGGTTCACTT
>CAZEMW010000790.1:0-1894 GCA_964513105.1 uncultured Fibrobacterota bacterium | reverse complement strand
TTGGAGTGTTGAGCGCCGAGTATGTGCTCTGGTGTCTACAAATCATGCAAAGGCAATGTGTTGGATGTCTTCTTTTTCGCGGGCGAAATGGCGTTTTCCGGTTTCGACGAGAACCGGCCGGTCTTCATGACAGGGGAATCAGGCGCCAATTCGCCCGATTGTACTGGAAAGGGGGAGCGGAACTGAAGCCGGCGTAGCATTTGCTACGGTAACAGAATTCTGAACTTCAAAACGGATTTCCACAGCTACCCAAAAACTACAACGAAAGGAACCAGATATGTTGAAATGGTTCAAACTTGCGGCAGTGACTACAGCGTTTGCGTTCGGTGCGATGATGACCGGTTGTACCGAGGACAACCCGTTGGATCCGGATCCTCAAATCAACGTGGAACTCGATCAAATATCGAACGATATCCAGGCCGGTGCGGGCATGAGAATTACCGGTACTATAGAATGCGATGTGGCAATAGATAGTTGGACGTGGGATATAGAAACGGACGCCGGGGGAGAAGTCGACACAAACAAAGTGAAAATCAGCAGGCCTCTACCAAATGTGGTGGGTGAGACCAAGATAGAACTCATGGATTTGGCCATACCGGTAAACATTGTAACAACGGCAGCTGCGTGCAACGGTACCTACAAAGCTGTAGTAACGGTGAATGCCGGCGACGCGAGTACTACCGAAAGAGTAACATTCACCGTCACCGGGGGAGTAGACTGTGATGGTTCGATGGGTACTCCACTAACTGAGTCTTCGCTGGGACCTATTGGTGCTCAGAATGCCAATTCCGGCAGTTCGGTCGATTTGGATGGAGGAAGTGTCTACACGTTGGCTCTGGCGAGAAATAATTCCACAAATGTGGATTTTCTTTATCTTTCGGCGGACGGTGAAACGGTGCAGAAAATATTCACGCCGGAGCACTCTGTTGCATCCAACTACACCATTTTCACGGCTGCTTCCGATCTTGCCGAGACTTCATTCATGAAAGTCACTCAGTCATACGATGAGATCAATACTGCTGAAGATCTTCAGGCTGTCTGGGATAGCGGAACCCCAGATGCCACTTCTCTCACGGCTAATTTGAACGATGTTTTCATCGTAATGACTTCTGAGGATAAGCTGGTCCTGTTTCAGATTACCTCAGTCAACGGTTCCGGCGGGGGAGCTGAGATTAACATAAAGTACGCAAAGTAGGAATTGCTTTGTGCCTTCATTGCGCTATGGCTGCCCTGCTTCAGGTGGGGCAGCACTCTCTTTGTTTGCGTAGATCCGGGATATCTGTTAGCCGGCCAGGCGGGGCATTCAGGACAGACGGGCAGAAATCCGTTCTGACACCCAAGTAACTCAGGGGACTGGAGGTTTTCCCCGGACCTCACAAAAACAACCCCGACAAAAACCCCTCCGCCCTTCGAACCCTCACCCCGGAGACATCCTGTTCCCGCTTAACCTCTTTTGCGAGTAGTACGGCGGGGATTCCGTATTTTTTGTGGAACCGGCTCAGCGTTGACGGCACCTCTTTGTACCTGGTCTTCGCCTCGATCATGAGTTCGGCTTCCTCATCCCGTACCAGACAGAAATCGACCTCCTCTTTCTCTTTGGTCCGCAGGTAGTGAAGACGAACGCTCTGCGCTCATACATGTAGAATTTGCACGCTAATGCAAAATAGTCATGACTTTTCCGCATTAGCGTGCAAAAAAGTCAAAAAATGAGGCCTTCGGTATTGGGGTGGAAAGAAACCCTAATCCCCAATAGGATACTCCCACGCCCCGGCTCATGACGAACGGATGACGCTCAAAATCCGCAATCCGAGACCTGTGCTGAGCGGAGCCGAAGTATCCCAAATCCGAAATTATTCCGGGGAAAGGCTCTCGGCCTTTTTGGTATACTCGGTAA
>CAZEMW010000789.1:0-1911 GCA_964513105.1 uncultured Fibrobacterota bacterium | reverse complement strand
CCGTAGGCATCGACCGCAAGCTGAATACCGGTAGTCGCAAGCATCCCGAGAGCCGCAATGGCAATTCCGTAAAGACCGACCGAGAAATACGCCACCAGAATAGCGGCAACTATGAAAATTGTCGGCCAGGCGGTAGAAACCATCCCGGTACCGAGTCCCGCTATAATATTGGTTGCCGCACCCGTTTCCGACTGACTTGCGATTTTCTGAGCGGGCTTTTTGCTTTCGGAGGTATAGTACTCTGTTACCATTCCGATCGCCACTCCGGCAGCCAAACCGGCAATAGTTGCCACGAAGATCCCTACCGCCAATTCAGGGACAAGCCAGACACACACCGGATAGGTTAGAGCAGCCATTATACCGGCTGCACCGAATGTACCGACATTCAGAGCGGTCTGCGGATTTCCACCTTCTTTAACCCGCACGAAAAACGTCCCGAGAATGGACATAAGAATGCCGAGCGCGGCGAGAACCAATGGAAGGATCACCATGTTGGGAAGCGATGTTTCACTCCCATTTGCGGCAGTGTATATGTAGGTAGCCCCCAGAACCATCGAAGCGATGATCGAACCGACATAGGACTCGAAAAGGTCCGCACCCATTCCGGCCACGTCACCAACGTTGTCACCAACGTTATCCGCAATTGTTGCGGGGTTTCGCGGATCATCCTCCGGAATGCCGGCTTCTACTTTTCCCACAAGGTCGGCTCCGACATCGGCCGCCTTTGTGTAGATTCCGCCGCCCACACGGGCAAACAGAGCGATCGAAGATGCCCCCATTGCAAATCCGTTCAGAACAGGAAGAACCGTGCTCTGAAGATCGGCGATTTCGGAACCGAATGCTGCTCTATAGGCCAGAAACAGACCGGTAAGTCCAACCACCCCGAGCCCGACCACGCTCATTCCCATCACCGTACCGCCGGAAAATGCAACGCCCAGCGCTTTCGCCAGTCCGCTTCGTGCTCCCTGAGTGGTACGCATGTTTGCGGCAGTGGCAACCCGCATGCCGAAAAATCCCGCAATGCCGGAGCAGAGAGCACCGACAATGAAGGACGCCGCCACCCAGCGAACATTCGCCTCATTGATAATCACGAGCAGAATCGCGACTGCGACGACAAAAACCGCAAGCACCTTGTACTCACGTGACAGAAATGCCATCGCTCCTTCGCGGACCGCGGCACCGATCTCTTTCATCTTATCGGTACCCGCATCCTGCTTGTTGACCCACGCCGACTTCATCATCGCGAAGAGCAATGCAACTACGCCTGCGCACAGCGACACCACAATTAAGGTTGTAGAGTCCACAATCCCCCTCCAGAACAAAAATTGAAGAAAACAGAAGAAAGAAGCATACTATATTTTTCGTTACCAACTTTACGCGGTTTCGCAGATGCGACCGGGGTGCGTGCAACAAACAAGTATGTGCCTCGATACACCGGAGTACCTACTACAAATGTGGGCACCTCCGCATAGCGTTTTCTTCGGGAATCCCCGATTAGGCAAACGGACTAAAATACAATGCTCCTGCACAAGAACCAAACTCTACTGCAAAAAATTTCCACGTTCACCGTCATTTGCGTCTTTTGCCGGGTCGATGCTATACTTTAAAGTGCCCGACGATTCCGAGCTCCAGCCTTTGTTCTGCCCATTTCAGTCGATTTACCAAACCAGGCCGACTTCTGATCGTCCGATGAGGGAGAAACGATGAACCGAGACCTTCTGATCACTTATATGATCAATTTCGCCTACACCATGCTTCGTGCCCTGGTCTATGCCGTGGGCTGTTTTGTCGCCTGGCGGGCATTTGATATGATGGACAAGATTAATATCCGAAATGAGATTACAGAAAAACAGAATCTCGGATGGGCCATTATGATTGCCGCTATTTTCCTGGGGTTGGCCTATGTGGTTG
>CAZEMW010000788.1:0-1914 GCA_964513105.1 uncultured Fibrobacterota bacterium | reverse complement strand
GGCGGGTTCATCTTCCCGAAGTTAATTCGGGACTCGATGAACGGGGGTTTCCGGACAGGCACTACATAATCTAATATACACGGCGCCCTCGAAACAGGATCGAGATCATTTCGCCTTAAGCGGCAGCACCATGATCTGAGCGTCCTCAGGGGGATCGGCATAGTATTTCTTACGAACCCCGGCTTTCGTAAATCCCTGCGACGAATACAGCTCAATAGCCGCTCGATTCCCGGATCGAACCTCGAGGAACACTTTTTTCTCCCCTTTTGCCTGGAAACAGGCGATCGCATCCCAAAGAAGTCTCCGCCCGAATCCGCGACGCCGGAATGCCGGATCGACGGCGAGTTTGAGTATTTCCATTTCACTTTCGATGATTCGGAAACAGCAAAATCCTACAATCCGCTTTCCCAGCAGCGCCAGGCAAATCGAGGCGCTCCCCGAACTCAGGCTCTCCCGGTATGCTTCTCCAGTCCAGGCGGGGGAATCCGAGATGCGGTCGATTTCCACGATGTCGGGGACATCCGACGGTTTCGCAAAACGAATCTCCGGAGGGCAATCTTCGCACTTTCCCTGCATCCCGGCTACCGTTTCGATAGAAAATCGTGCACTTCCTGCGACGTTCGACATTCGAGAAGTTTGTCCTTGACCTCGGGCGTACTGAACAAAGAACCGATTTCCGCGAGAAACTGGATATGCGGCCCCGTCGTATGCAGCGGGGAGACGACAAGAAAAAACACCTGGCTCGGCTGCCCGTCGAGCGATTGAAAATCCACCCCTTCTTTCTTCAGCCCAACCGCTATCGCCAGACCAAGCGCCCCGTCGGTCTTCCCGTGGGGGAGTGCGATGCCGTGTTGCATACCGGTACTCATGGTTTTCTCCCGATCCAGTACCGCCTGAAGCGCCGATTGTCTATCGGTCAGTTTGCCGTGCCTGTCGAGGCAATCGATCATCTCGGTAATAATCTCTTCCTTGCCTTCTCCTTTGATACGCATGATAATGCACCGTGGATCGAGCGCTTTTCCCAGTTGAACTTTTGTTTTGACCCCGGATATCACCAGGTCCTTCGCCAGAGTTTCCGGTTTTGCGAGATGCCGGACTTTCTCGATAAGGTCACTGAGGCGGACGAGAGCCTCATAGATAATAGTTTTCACAAAGGGAACATCTTCCGGAGTGGTCTCAAACGTAATCGCCTGCTCGTAGCGATGAAAGGTGATGAAGGTACTTCGTTGACGCATATGATAGACATCATGGTCAGTCGTAAGGTGATGAACGAAATAGCCTTCACTCTGAAAGTAGTCGAGGGCGTGCGTTTCGAGCATCTGGGTCAATTCCGGCGATTCGAAATTGAATGAAGTAATGACTTTTTCTTCGGCCTTCACCTCTTTCCGAGTCCCTTTCTTTTTAGTCAATGATGCACTCAGAAGAAGCGGGGTCGTTACCGTGGTCAAGAGGGTCATAACGACCGCCACTCCGAAAACGGTATCGTCCAGGATACCGTACGACAGCCCGATCCCCGCAATTATAATTGCGACCTCAACACGCGGAGACATACCCAGCCCGATTCGAAGCGCCCCCAAACGGTTGAAGTTGAGAAACAGAGCCGGGATTCCGCAGCCGACCACCTTTCCGACAACCGCGGCAACCGTATAGAAGATGCCGAACACGAGGACTTCGGTCGAAAGCAATTCAGTGACGTCCACAAGCATTCCGGTGATCGTGAAGAATATCGGCACAAAGAACTTGAACAGTGGCTCGAGCGCGTCCTGTACAACGTATTTCAGGTCGGTTTTGGACAGCGTAAGCCCCATCACGTACGCTCCGATAATCATCGCCAGACCCGCTTTTTCAAAGATACCGGCCATTATCAGAGCCAAACCGAACGCCAGAATGGATAACACGCCGACATCACCGAGA
>CAZEMW010000787.1:0-1920 GCA_964513105.1 uncultured Fibrobacterota bacterium | reverse complement strand
CACCGAGATCTACACTCGACTAGTCGTCGGCAGCGTCATGTGTATAAGAGACAGACACAAAGAACTGCGTTCACGGGCTCCCCAATATACCCGGGGACCAAACCCTACTGTGGCAGTCATTTTCCACCCTGAAAAGCGAGCGCCCGGTCAAATTTCGTTGATGTACAACGGTTTGAAACCGCGGTACTTATCACTCAAGTAGTTCATGAAAATAGCTTCGGTCCGAACGTCCTTCTTGATATTGATCACCAGGCGATCCGAATACAACCTGGACATGTGCAGCCCTCGTCCGTTTTCATCGAGAAGACCTTCCCCGTGAATATGACGATCAATTCGATAGAGTACCTGCTCTTTTGTGAGTTTTCCGCTGGTGTCGGTTACCGAAACGCCATACTTCTCAGAGTCTTTCCCCAGACAGATCTCAACCGCTTCAGACTCTTCCAGCGTGACATCTGAATGTTTCACATACTTCTCCTGCCCGTGCTCATCGACCGGTGCATGGTACACTGCATTGGTGATAAGCTCTTCGAGCAGAATCTGGACGAAAGGCTGCGGCTGATGGAACTGTGAGATATTCTCGATAATATCCGTTTCGACCTCGTTAATTTCAGCCGAGCCAAGAAGGCGGTATTCCTTAACCGTTTCAAATTCTTCCTCGAGCATGTACCTTTGAAGCCCGAAAATCTCCTCCGTGACCAGATTGTAGACGATCGAGTTAAACTCATCAAAGTTGAACGGGGTAGACTTAGGAATGATATTCGAGATATCGTTCTCTCGAGCCATTCGCACATAATCATCAATATTATATGCCGTGATGAGCGCAGTCTTCGTGCCGGGATACTGAGATCTGACGCGTGCAATCAGCTCGTATCCTTTCATACCGGGCATATTGATATCGGATATGACGAGATCTACCTTATTATTACCAAGAATATCAAATGCCTGATCGGCATTCTCCGCCGAGTAGACGAGATATTTGTCTTCGAGCTCTATCTCGAGCATGCCTCGAATGATAGCTTCGTCGTCGACGATGAGTACGGTTCCTGTTTTATCGGCCATGTTGTCCTGAAACCCGTGGTGCCGGGAGTGGTAGGGACTTTCAGGCGTCGAGATGTTTCGGCGCGCCGAAGACTATTTATCCTGAAATGAGCGATTTGGGGCGAAGAAAGCGCGCGAGTCCATGAGCCGATCCCGCAAGAGGGCATTAAACCGATCGCAGGCCGTACCACTTGATGGTATGTTCAGGATCGGTGAAAGCCTTATCGGCCAAGGACTTGATGCGATTTTCCGCGAGTGAATCGCCCACCTTTGGTTTAACATAGATAGTATACACTTAAATATCATCATAAACAAGGATCAGAGTCAAGCGGAAGGTGGATTCTCAACCGATTAAGTTGATCTGTCCCGAGCCAAATCCCGACCCGGGGGCCGTCGCTTCATAATAGGAGGACGCCTCGGCATACCGCTTTGCCGTCGATTCGCGGGAAGATGAGGTGTTCGACTTAACGGGGTTCTCTTTCTCGCTCGAATCACCTTCCTGGGCGGCCTTTCTGCGTGCCGCCGCCTCCTGTTGAGAGGCTTTGGCGGCTACCGCACGATCCTGGCCGGAGGGGTTGGCGGGAGCCAAAGCCGCCCTGCGTACCGCTTGCATCTTTCTAACAGTCGCTTCGGGGTCGCCTCGAACCGGAGATGTATCTATCGACACCTCTCCTCCCGACGCATATCGCTTGCCGTCGGGACCGTTTTCATACGAAAAAGTAGCTCCGCCACGGACATGATGACCACCGGCCGCAACGTGAGCCGCTTCATGATTCCGGACCTCCCGGTCCTGTTTCTTGAGGCGATCGATCTCCTGCTTCTCTTCGGGAGTTCGATTCGACGGGGAGCCGGAAGGGGTGTCGGACGGTGTTGTTGTCTGCG
>CAZEMW010000786.1:1087-1926 GCA_964513105.1 uncultured Fibrobacterota bacterium | reverse complement strand
TTAATGGATTGCTTGTTGTGCAGGACGGGGAACTGATTCTCAATCCGATCGCCTCGTTTTTCAAGTTTTCGCTCGACAACCCCGACGGCTGGGTCAGAAATGAGGACGCTCTCGTGCCGCCGCTTGTTCCGGAAGACCATGAAGTCGGCACTCGTGCTCCCCGGTTTCAGGGCGGTACCAGAGTCGCGGTCGTGCGAAGGGAACTGGTGATTGAGTCGATAACCCCGGGGAGCATTTCAGTCTCTGCTCGGCCCGATGCCGACTATACCGTGCGAATGTACGATCTCAAGGGGAGAACCCTGGCGCGGTTTGTCGGGCGGGGAAGCCAAACCTTTGTGGTGGAGCCGAAAAAACGACCGGCCGACGGATATTACATGGTCTCCGTGGGCGGTAAGGGGTACGAAACGGTCACAAAGGGAATCGCGGTTACACCGCTCAAATAGAATCGATCGGATATCGACAAGTTAATTAAATGAGAGAAAGACAAGCGGATCACCCGGAAAAGCCCGGCGTCGGTCCGCTTTCTGTTTTGGATTGAGGACGATCCTGCAGGCGTAAAAATGGGGACGGACTTCCGTCCCGTCCCCGGATGGTTGCTCAATGCGGTCGCGTTTTACGGTTTGTCCCCAACGGTATCCGCATGATACGCCCCACGATTTCCCATCGGTTCTTCCGGACCGGTTGTCGTATCCTTTGAGGAGAGCGCGAGTCCTGTTCGAAATGTCGGGAGACCCGCATTCAGGTGCCGGGAAGCGCCCTCACCAAGGGTACGCCCGGGTCGTTCATTCGACGGTTTTATCGAGAGGCGATTTCAGGAGAAGTATTTCGGCGGCGACCTC
>CAZEMW010000786.1:0-1077 GCA_964513105.1 uncultured Fibrobacterota bacterium | reverse complement strand
ACTTTCCGGCAACGCCGACGGCCCGCCATCCGTACCGATCGCTGAGATGCCGGGCATAGCGTAGCTCCTTCTGGATATACACCATGTTCGCGTACGTTTCTTCCGGAATTCCGGTACTCCTTGCTCGAGAACGCCGCAGTTTTAGAAGGTAGCTTGGTGAGATATCCAGATAGAAAACCTTTTCCGAAGGAAGGTTCAGCAGATTCTGCGGCAGTTCAGTCTCGAGTATGATCGGTACATTCGCCGCAAACCATCCTCGATATGCAAGATAGAGCATCACCGGCGTTTTCATCGATCGCGATACACCTACCAGCACAATTTCCGCTCTTCCCAGTTCTTCTTCTAGCCTGCCGTCGTCATGACTGAACGCAAACGCAACCGCATCGATCTTCTTTTCTTTCGCAAAAAGATACTCCTGAAGAAGGCCTGGTTTTTCCTGGGGCCTTGCCTGAAGATTCTGGGCGAGGCGGTCCAGAATCGGTCCCATCAGATCGAGCGTGTCGATATCCGCTTCGCGCGCACGCGAATAGAGGTATTTGCGGAGCGTGAATGAGACCAGAGTATGTATAATAAGTGAATTCTCCTCCGCAACCGCCTCTTCGACAACGCGATCGACAGCATTGGGGGAAGCGACAATTCCTTTGCGCCTGACGGTAACCGGGACTGAGCCGAACTGGACAAGCGCCGACTGAAGCATTCTCTCAGCGGTAGCCCCGGTGGCATCCGAAACAACGAACACCGTCAACACATGTTTCCGACTGTTCTGCGAATTTTTGCTTTTTTTTGTCAATTGTATCCTGCCGATCAAAAGCCTGCGTTACGCATACGACCCTGCCGCCCGGATCGGTAACCCGACGACAGAAAAATCCGGTCCTGAACAAAACGCAAAAATAATGCAGGCCTGCATTATTCGACGGGAATTCATTTCGGATCGATACTTGCATATACTGGGAATACGCGCAATCCGCTCCAAAGCAAAAGGGGCCACAATCCATAATGCGGTGTAGAGTAACCGGCAACGGAATTTGGAAATCATGTAACCAGGGAGATAGAAATGACCAGGATCATTCATCGTGC
>CAZEMW010000785.1:0-1937 GCA_964513105.1 uncultured Fibrobacterota bacterium | reverse complement strand
AAAAAGCGCAGGGGTATCCGGTGCGATACCTTGAGTCCCGCCCGGCGGGATAGGTTAAGGTCGCGCAAGAGCTTACGCAAAGTGCCGTGTGTCGGCTGCGAAACTTGGGTTAGGATTCTCAACTGAAGGAATACCCGTGGGAGCAGATGTACGAGAAGATACCAAGACCAATATCGGCGAGATCACCGCGGTCCGTGGAAGTGTCGTCGACGTCCGGTTCGACAACAAGCTGCCGGGAGTAAATACCTGCCTTCGGGGAAAGACGAAAACCGATGCTGTTATTGAGGTCAGTGCATTGCTCGACGACAAAACAATTCGCGGCATTGCCCTCACTTCTCTGCTGGGTCTCGCCCGTGGTGATTTGATCGTTGATACCGGCAGCCCCATCACGACTCCGGTGGGCTCGGAGTTACTCGGGCGGGTGTTCAATGTCTTTGGTGAACCTATCGACAAAAAAGAACCCCTGGAAGATGTTCGGCGAGAACCAATCTATAATCCCGGGGTACCAATCAGCGGGCGTACAACTTCAACCGAGATTTTCGAAACGGGTATCAAGGCAATCGATTCGCTTGCACCGCTCGAACGCGGCGGAAAAGCCGGCCTTTTTGGCGGAGCCGGGGTTGGGAAAACGGTTCTCATAATGGAGATGATCCACAATATGGCCGGCTTCCATGAAGGTGTCAGCCTTTTTTGTGGCATCGGTGAACGGTCGCGGGAAGGCGAGGAGCTGTACCGGGAGATTCAGGATGTCGGGGTTCTGGACAATGCCGTTATGGTGTTCGGGCAGATGAACGAGCAGCCCGGGGCGCGTTTCCGGGTGCCTCATACGGCGCTTACCATGGCGGAGTATTTCCGCGATCAGGAACGGAAGGATGTTTTACTTCTTGCGGATAACATTTTCCGATTTGTGCAAGCGGGAATGGAAGTGTCCGGGCTCCTGGGTCGTCTTCCTTCGCGAGTTGGCTACCAGCCGACTCTTGCGACCGAGTTGTCGGAACTTGAGGAACGAATATCGAGTACCCCCGATGGTGCAATAACGTCAATTCAGGCGGTCTATGTACCTGCCGACGATTTCACCGATCCGGCCGCGGTACATACATTCGGGCACTTATCGGCCTCGGTCGTCTTGTCACGGAAACGTGCCGGTGAAGGGCTGTATCCGGCAATGGATCCGCTGCAGTCGCAATCAAAAATGCTTACACCGCATATTGTGGGAGAACGACACTACGCGGTCGCCCGGCAGATTCGTCAGACTCTGTCGAAATATGAAGAGTTGAAAGACATAATTGCCATGCTTGGGATGGAAGAACTGTCGACTGAAGATAAGAAAATCGTCAATCGGGCGCGACGTCTGGAGAGATTCCTCACGCAGCCGTTTTTTACAACCGAACAATTTACCGGGACCGCCGGGAAACGGGTCGGTCGGGAAGAGACTATCGAAGGATGTGAGCGAATACTCAATGACGAGTTTGAAGATACACCGGAAAAAGCGCTGTATATGATTGGATCTATCGATGAGGCCGGTGGGAAATGAAGGTAACGGTAACGACTCCCATCGGTCAACGTCGAACGGGTACTGCCGACAAGGTTTCTTTCGAGGGAACCGGCGGGTATCGCTCGTTTCTGGAGCGTCATGTGGATTGTGTCTCGGGCCTGGTACCCGGAGTCCTTGAAGTCGCATGGGAAGACGAGAAAGAAACGTATGCAGCGGTGGATGAAGGTATAGTTATCAAAATTGGAGACCGGGTATCCATTTCGACCCGTCAAATGGTGTGGGGGACGGAATTGGGGAGTCTCGAGCGGGCTGTTGAGGAACAGATCCTGAAAATTGGTGAACGTCGAAAGCGTACCCGTTCGGCACTTGCGCGACTGGAGCGAGATTTTTCAAAGAGCATTTACGAGTACCAGAAGGCTTCACGAGAAACGGGGTAGAAATC
>CAZEMW010000784.1:0-1939 GCA_964513105.1 uncultured Fibrobacterota bacterium | reverse complement strand
CCCTTTGGCTGTGATTCCATCCGGCATAAACCCAACATATCCGGCAATTGTTGGGTGAGTGTTTGTGAAGTGATGAAGGTATTTGATATCTGCTCCGAGACCGTGAAGCCGAAGGTCCCCCGAATTGGGAATTGTGATGCGAGCGCCGCCTGAGACCGGTCCAAACTCCCAACCCCAGGTAAGGAGCCGCGCTCGTGTGTAGATCATAGCGTAGTCAAGAATACCGATCTCTGCAGATACGGTCGGAAAACCTCGTAAGGCCCCTTCGAGCAGAGACGGACCATCGGAGGTTCCCGGTGATGATTCCATGGGGTTGTCCCATACATGAGCTTCCCCGCCAAGGCCAAGCCAGATATTCCCCATTCCGACCGTATTGGCACCCCGATACCGGTAGAAGCTTTCGGCACGATTGCGTTTGTGCAAAATCTTGACATCGCTCCCCTCTGTGGTATGGGGAATCACGAACAGTATAAGCAATAGGGTGAGAAGAGTGGGGTATCGTCGTATAGACATCCCCCACCGTACGCCACACAGCCGGTACAACGCATAATGTCGCATTTGCTATTCGGTTTCCTCGAGTAATTCCTCGATTTCTCTTACTTTCTCTCGAATCGCTTTTCGCTTTTCATACAGTCTCTGCTCTTCCTCGCCGTAGTCGAAACTCTCTTCTTCTTCTTCAAGGTAATTGAGTGAGGGCAGGAGTTTTCTCACAACTGTGCTGTCACCGGTAGTTCGTCCCGCATAGTCGGCTTCGGATTCCTTCCCCCTTCGTTCAAGAAAAACGAGAGTTCGGATGGCTTCCGCGTTTGTCTCACGGAATATCAACGGGACCTCGAATGTGAGGGACGCGGAGACGAGTGGGGGGGACGGCTGAAAATTCTCCCTGACGCTTTTGTAAACTGTGAGTCCGATGCTCCCGAGGATACTGAATTTGTCGAATACGCGGTATCTCCCGCCCGGTTCCACTGTTATGTACATCTGTTCGTATCCGGTGTCTCCCCTAACGCCACGCTTAGTTCGTCGACGAAACAGGGCCGTGTGCACGGAGCCGTAGAGACTGTGTTGGTACCCCTTCCACTCTGCTGCAAGACGGAACGATAACTGGGAGTACTCATGATACAGCTCCGCATCATTGAGGAGTGAAAGTTGAAAGTAGGTTTTCAGGGGCAGTTTTTTGTTCAGAGCGGGCCAATCCAAATCCATCATGAGAGAGGGAAGAAGAAATGGGCTATAAACCGGCTTTTCTTCCGAGGCGCCGACCGCGGTGGTGTCCGGGGTCGTTGAAAGATACAGGTCCGCGGATGCCCCAATCCCGAAGAATCGAAGGTTGTCGTTGCCCGGAGTAGTCATTTGCAGGTGAACCTCCAAAGGACCGAGTGAACGAAAGTTGACGACAGATCCTTGTGCATGAAGAGACATGAGCTCGGCCAGCCCGATCCCTGCCCCCAAATTCATCCGAGAGGCGAGTGCCTGCCGGCTTACACGATTGTCGAAATGCAAATAGGTACTGATGTTTCCGTTCCCCGGCACGTTTGAGGTCCGAATGCCGGGAACCGCTTCGGCACGTCCACGTCGAACGGTTTCGAGCGCAGATATTCCGGGCGCGTACATCAACGCAACAGCCGTCGTAATCAGAATACCAAGATTGTGGTGTATTACCATAGCACACAGGGTCGTCGCTCAGGCCCGGTTTCCTTCGCTGCTCGACAAAACTACCGGAACGAGGGTGGTGTCCGTGAAACGTTTGCCCTTTTTCTTGCTCTTTCTTTTGTAGTCTTTAAGGATTTGTACGTCTTCTTCGCTGAATAGCCTCCATCCATTACTGTTCCTGCGGTCTACGATGTCCAGGTCCGGTTCTCCAAGCCAACGCTTGAGACTTGATACCGAGATTCGAAGTCGACGTGCTACCTGGCCGGTTGTTGAATAATTTCCCATGTAC
>CAZEMW010000783.1:0-1939 GCA_964513105.1 uncultured Fibrobacterota bacterium | reverse complement strand
CCGGATTACCATGTGGAGAACTGCCCCCTCGCTCCCGAAAAAAAGTGGTTGATTCATGCTGATGATATTGTGGTACGCATTGACGGACAAACGGGTAAAACCGTTTGGCGTCGAGTATTTGAGGAAAAGGGAATCAATTGGAATGCCGCAACGAAGACGGGACCACAGCTTACTCCATATGTAAAAGGCAACAGGGTATATGCTATCGGCACTACGGGCCGGGTGTATTGCCTGGATGCCGCCGACGGTACCCCATTGTGGGAATCGAATATCGGGCCGCGCCATCATATGATGGAAGAGCTCAAGAGTAAATGCCTGGCTGAAAAGAAATTATTTGCGGCCAATCGCGACTTCATGGGTAATGCGTATGTGGCAGGGAGATCACTGATTTCCATGGACTTTGTAAATTACAAATATGGCTATGATGATGAATGGCATTTCGAATATGTCGTTTCCCACGGTATTGTCGGACTCGATACCGCAACCGGTGACCAACTCTGGCACGACTCGAGCGTTGTCTGGGGGAGTGGAAATGCTCCGATTGTCTGGACGTATGAAGGAAATGAGTACGTCGTAGCGGTGGATCCGTGGAAGGGGACCCTTATCGATCCCGACGACGGCACTATTCTGTGGCAGGACAGTAGTGTCACCGGCCAGAAATTGATCCCGTCGGCACGCGATACGCTACTGGTGACTCTGGGCGGCGGAACGGATCTCTGTCCGTTTACCATTAAGGGGTTCTCGCTCAGCCCAACCGGTGCGACCATGCTCTGGGAGCATCCGGCCACTCTTTACGGCGACAGCCCGACCTCGCCGCTGATCCACGACGGGAAGGTGTATTTCATGTCCGAGAAAGCGAATGCACTTGTTGTTCTCGATGCTTCCACCGGGGAGGAAATCGGACAAACACCGGTGAGTATTGGCTTCAATTTCGAGCATGACAACGGGTATCTGGTTTTGCAGAACGATCTTCTGTTTGCAACGACAATAGTCGACAATCGCGGATTCAATGTGTACGATGTTTCACAGACACCGCCGACTCATCTGAAGTCTCACGGTTTTATTACGACGCCCGTGGAGATCGCCTACGGCTACATCGGTCGCCTTATTCCCGCGTTTGCCGATGGTCGTTTGTTCGTCAGAATGCACGGCGGGAGGGTGCATTGCTACGATCTGCGCGAGGGTGAGTCCCGGACGATCAGGAGAACTGGAGAAGTGAATACCTCGGGAAAAAGCGGGGTTTTCGGCTATTACAATCTGCGAGGCGCAAAGATTGGCCCGAACCGCGAGCCTTCGAAAGAGGCCCACGGAATACGGGTCATGGTTTACGAGAACGCGGTTCGACCGGTATTACTCGTTGACACGCCGAAACGATGATCGGCGTCTTGTCGGTGCCCCGAGGCGGTGGTACTCCGGCAATATATCCCCATGCGCCTCGATTAAATCATCGCACATGTCCTTAATCGAATCAATCGGCAGTTCCGCGGCGGTATGCGGATCCATCATTGCTGCATGGTATATCGCGTCTCGTCTCTTCTCGAGTGCGGCATCGATTGTCAGTAGCTGAACATTTATGTTGGTCCTGTTGAGTGCGGCGCACTGCTCCGGAAGCGGGCCGACATAACATCCCTGCACTCCGTTCCCGTCGACAAGGCACGGTACCTCGACACAGGCTCGCGCGGGTAGGTTCGGGATGAATCCATTGTTAAGCACATTCCCGCCTATATGAGCAGGGGTGTCGGTGTAAATTGCGTTCATAATTTTCGATCCGTACTCATGCGTTTTGTCGTGGCTCAGATTAGGATTCTCAACAAGCTCTCTGCTGCGTTTCTTCCAACTCTCGATCTGACGAACGCACCGTCGCGGATATTCATCCAGCGGGATTGCGTACCGGTCGATGAGTTCAGGATACTGTGATTTGATCCAGTAGGGCATGTAT